>CAZNQT010000086.1:0-11974 GCA_964574885.1 uncultured Pirellulales bacterium | reverse complement strand
AAGAGCGATATATGTAACCAATTGTATTTATTTAACTTATAACGGGACAGTACTGGTTCAGTTCAATATATTTTATCGGTTCGGTAGGCTTGATTTTCGGGTGTTTCCCGCGGTATTCTCAAAGCTGCGAATGAACCGGAAAATGCTATGAATATAAATATGGAAATTCTAGCCGTCAAATACATGCAAAAACAGATAAAGTCCCTCTCGCGCCATATTAAGGGGATCAGTGCCGATGAAGATATAGAGAACTTACATCAGGTTAGGGTCGCCTCCCGTCGGCTGGGATATGCCTTGCAGATTTTTGCATCCTGTTTTGCCACCCCGAAAGTCAAGTTTTGGCAGAAAGAATTGCGCCGATGCCGAAGACGATTGGGTCAGGCTCGCGATCGAGACGTTCATATTGCTTTCTTGCATGAGTATGTCCAAACCCTGGATAAACGGTCGCTTCGCCCAGGCTTGTACCGCCTGATTCTGCGTCTGCAACAGGAACGTAAGAAGCTCCAGCCGAAAATCCTAAAGTGCGTACGTCGATTCATAAATTCTAAAGTACTGGAGGACATGTACGGCCAAATCAGTCGAATGGAAATTTCTGCCAGTCATGTAAAGCCGGCTCCTGACGATATCCAAATGTATCAAAAGGTACAAAAGCATATTGTAGGATGTTTAGAGGAACTGATGTCATACGAAGAATCCCTCCATGAGCCTGATGCCGTCATAGAACATCATAAAATGCGCATCTCTGTCAAGAAACTGCGATATCAAATGGAAATCTTTTTACCTGTTTATGACGATTCCTTCCGGTCGTTTCTGAAAATAGTGAAGGTTTGGCAAACCTATTTAGGGAATATCCACGATTACGATATCTGGACGGGATTATTATCGAAATTCGAGAAGCAGGAATATCGGCGTACGGTAAGATATTTTGGCAGCGACCGTCCGTACCGTCGGCTTCGAACCGGGCTTCAATATTTTCAAGAGTATTGCCGGCAGGAACGCGAGCGCATATTTTCAGAATTTGTGCAAAATTGGGGACAAATCACTGAGGAAGGATTCTCTGTCTCATTGCGGGAGATTCTTCAGAACGGTATGGATCGCTGTCACACCCAGAATATCCCTGGTGAAAAAACGCTAAAATCGGATATTTCTCTTACGGAGGATTAGTGTTATCATATGCTCCGGCTTGGAATAAGCCGGTAGAGATACGCTATGAGCCAGGAAATCAAAAACGCCCCTTCGGGATCAGATATTGCGTCACCCTGTCACATTGTGGCGGCAATAGATATCGGTTCCAATTTAATCCGAATGGTGATTGCGGAGGTTCTCCCGGATGGGGATTTGCATATTCTGGAACAGCTTCAGCGCGCCGTTCGCCTGGGTCACGATACGTTTCGTCGCGGTCGCTTGACGGGTCAGACAATGCGGGCGGCCATCGTCGTGCTACGCGATTATCGACGCAAAATCGACTTTTACCAGATCACGAATATTCGAGCCGTTGCGACCAGCGCCGTGCGGGAAGCTGGTAACTCGGATACGTTTCTCGAACGCGTAGCGATCGCTACCGGAATCGATATAGAGCCCATTGATCCGGCCGAGGAAAGTCGTCTTACCGTATCGGCCGTATGTCGGAATCTCGATGACCAAATCGTTGGCATAGATACGAACCTGTTAATTGCCGAGGTGGGGGGAGGCAGTACCTTATTAACCATTTTGAAAAATGCCAAAATCAAGGCCTCCCAAAGCGTTCCGCTGGGTTCCATCCGTCTTCAGGAAGCGTTGGCAACCGTAAACGAACCGCCGGAAAAGTCGGCGGAAATCCTCTCCCTACAGATACGTAATGAGGTGGAGGATCTGAAAAAAACTTTACCTCTAAAGCACGTACAGACATTTATTGCCTTAGGAGGCGACGCCCGGTTTGCCGCCCGTCAGATCGGCAAAGTCACGACATCCGCGGATTTACGTCTGGTAAAGCAAACGGCATTTAACAAATTAATCAAGCAGTGTTTGGCTTATAGTACGGAGGAGTTGGTTTCGAAATTTGGGCTGCCTTTCAGTGATGCGGAAACCATGAATTCTGCCTTGCTGGTTTACCAGTCTCTACTAGACGTCATGCAGATTCGCCAGTTTTTCGTATCCCATATCTCCATGCGCGATGGTCTGTTGCTGGATTTAATATTTCGGGTAACCGGGCAGGAAGATGAAATCCTGAATCGCGGAGTGATCGATTCGGCGTTTTCCATTGCGGAAAAGTATCGCGTGAATCTGGAACACGCTCGTAAAGTGGAAAAGTTGGCCCTGGCATTATTCGATGAGTTGCAGGCGGAGCATCAATTGAATAAGCGTCATCGCCTGCTCATGCGCGTCTCGGCAATATTACATGAAGTAGGAAACTATATCAACAGTCGCGCGCATCATAAGCATAGTTATTATTTAATCATTAATTCGGAGATCTTCGGTCTGAATCGCGATGAACTCACCAAGGTGGCGCTGGTCGCCCGTTATCATCGTCGCGCCATCCCTAAATCCACTCACCCGGAGTACATGTCGTTAGCGCGGGAGCGACGGATGGTGATCAATAAATTGGCCGCCCTGTTACGAGTTGCCGATGCGTTGGATGCGGCGCACATTCAACAGGTAAAGGCGTTGCGTTTTGAGCGACAGGAAGATGAATTTGTGATTTATGTATCCGGAGTCCATGGTTTATCCTTGGAACGACGCAGCATCGGGCAAAAAGGGGATTTATTTGAAGATATCTTCGGTTTGCGGGTGCGACTGGAAGAAGACGAGCGAGACGCGAAATAAAAGAATCCGTTAGGAATTATACCATTATGGGTAAAAAGGAAACCGACGTTCCCGAGTTATTCATCAATCGCGAGTTAAGCTGGCTGGAATTTAATGACCGCGTACTCCGCGAGGGATTATCGGAGGTGGTGCCGCTGCTGGAGCGTTTAAAATTTTTAGCCATTGTGAGTTCCAATCTGGACGAATTTTTCATGATACGGGTTGCGGGTTTGATCCAACAGCGTGCCGCCGGAGTGCGGAAGCACGATTTCAGCGGTCTGACGCCGCTGCAGCAGCTCAGCAAGATTTCCCATCGTGTACATCAGTTGGTACAGGAACAAACAACAGGAATCAAAGAGGTTTTGGAACAACTGCACCATCACGGCTTGCATCTGGTCGAATCCGAGGATTGGTCGCCGCGTCAAAAGCGTATTTTACAGAATTATTTTAACACCGAGGTACAGCCCGTTCTCACTCCCATTTCCATTCAGGAAACTACTTCCAGCCCTCTCTTGCCCAGTCTTCA
This sequence comes from uncultured Pirellulales bacterium, assembly GCA_964574885.1. Classification (GTDB taxonomy): domain Bacteria; phylum Planctomycetota; class Phycisphaerae; order Sedimentisphaerales; family SM23-30; genus JAFGFX01. The sequence goes on along the minus strand of CAZNQT010000086.1, from coordinate 8,667 downwards.
ACTCTATGTAGCGATTCTTCTCACCACCGAAAAGGCGGCAGAATCGACGCCGCAAATCGTAGTGATACCGGTTCCGAGCCAATTGCCGCGGTTTATCCAGATCCCGTCGGATCAGGATGTCAATCTGGCGTTGCTGGAAGAGGTGATTGCGGCTCATATTCACCAAATGTATCCGAAACATCAGGTGTCGGCTACGGCTTCGTTTCGTATCACGCGCGACGCCGATGTGGCGATCCAGGATGATGAAGCCGGCGATTTATTAAGCCTGATCGAAAAAGCCGTACTGGACCGTCGCCGGCGTCAAGCCATTCGCCTGGAAATTTCGTTCCGGCCGCAGAAGCAGATTAAGAAATGGTTGATGAATTGGTTGAAGTTAAAAGTAACAGACACCTACGAAATCGATGGACTATTGGATGCCACGGCCTTAATGGAAATCGCGTTTCGGCCGGGTTTCGATACCTTGAAGGATCCGGAATGGTCCCCGCAGATTCCCCACGATTTAATCGGTTCCGAAGATCTCTGGCATACGATTCGTGATCATGATGTCATGTTGTTTCATCCCTACGAAAGCTTTGATCCGGTGATCCAGTTGATGCAAGACGCCGCGGAAGATGCGAATGTTTTGGCCGTCAAACAAACGCTTTACCGTACCAGCGGCGACTCCCCCATAATTAAAGCTCTGGAGCAGGCCGCCGCTAACGGCAAGCAGGTGACCGTCCTGGTGGAACTCAAGGCGCGATTTGATGAATCCCGTAATATCATCTGGGCGCGTCGTCTGGAAGATGCGGGCTGTTTGGTCATCTATGGCATCGCCGGGTATAAAACGCACTCAAAAGCTACCCTGATCGTACGGAAGGAAGGAAATCGTATCCGCCGGTATGTACATTTATCCACAGGGAATTATAACGATAAGACCGCAAAACTGTATAGCGATATAGGACTGATGACCTGTGATAATGGTATCGCGACGGATGTCTCCTCCTTTTTTAATCTTCTCACGGGGTATTCCGAAGTGGTCGGTTGGTCGGAATTGACAATCGCCCCTACCGATTTGCGGCATCGGTTTCTGGAGCTGATTGAGCGAGAGATTCAGACCTCCACCCCCCAGCAACCAGGAATAATCTGGGCCAAAGTGAATTCTCTGCAAGATAAGAAGATTATCCAGGCTTTATACCGAGCCAGTCGTAAGGGAGTCCAAATCAAATTAAACGTGCGGGGCATCTGCTGCTTGAGACCGGGCGTAAAAAAATACTCCAAAAATATCGAAGTGGTTTCCATAATTGATCGGTATCTGGAACATCCTCGGATCTTTTATTTTTACAATGCCGGCCATGAAGAAGTCTATCTCAGCAGCGCCGACTGGATGACCCGGAATCTGGATAAGCGACTGGAGATTCTATTCCCGATCAAAGATCCCAAACATCGCCGGCGCTTAATCCATTATCTGGAAACGTATTTTACCGATAACGCCAAATCCCATCGCTTATTGGTGGACGGATCCTATGAAAAAGTTACAAATGAGAAGATGCGGGTTCGTGCTCAAGAGTATTTTTATCAAGCGGCAAAGGATACCCAGAAAACATCCGAGCAAAGTAACGTCCGGTTTCAACCGTTAACCCGACCAAAAGAATAAATACTCAACTATGTTTGATGAGCACAATACACGAGTTGTGAAACCAATGTCCGTGTAGGGAGTAAGCATGAATTATCGCAAACGTTTTTGTGTCGAGCCACACAGTAAAGTGGATCTAGCGAAATGGAACCCGATGGAAACTCTGGACCTGGATGACAAGCAGAAAGCCAAGGCGTTGTTGAAAAAAACGTTGCCGAAATTGTCCGATTTGCAGTATCGGTTATATGCGGAAAATAAACGAGCCGTGTTAATCGTATTACAGGCGATGGACGCCGGGGGTAAAGACGGCACGATCCGGCATGTTATGGGCCCGTTCAATCCCCAGGGATGTCGTGTTACGTCCTTCAAAGCTCCCACCGAAGCAGAACGGGCACATGATTTTCTGTGGCGGATCCATAAAGCCGTTCCCCGTTGTGGGGAAATCGGAATTTTCAACCGCTCCCACTACGAAGATGTTCTCGTGGTGCGTGTGCACAATTTAGTGCCCAAAAAATCCTGGTCCAAACGGTATAAACAAATCAACAATTTTGAAAAACACATCGCCGACAACGGTGTACATATTCTCAAGTTTTATCTGCATATTAGCAAAGAAGAACAGTTGGAGCGCTTCAGGGCACGTATCGAAGATCCTCGCAAGCACTGGAAAATCAATCCCCAGGATTTCGCAGAACGAAAAAACTGGGACGATTATATGGCCGCCTTCGAACAGGCGCTGGAAAAATGCAGCACGTCGTACGCTCCTTGGTATATTATTCCTGCTAACAAAAAATGGTTTCGCAATGTGGCGATCTCGCAGATCCTGTTAGAAACCCTGGAAAGTTTCGATATGAAATATCCCTCGCCCAGTTGCGATATTTCGAAACTCAAAGTGGAATGATAATCCTTGGAAACAAATACCGCTTCGAAGATATCCTGAGTCCATTTCACTGCTGTGCCAAGGCCACCGCTCCTAAGACTACCGCATCATCTCCTAAAACGGACATGACCACGCCTCCGCCTTGCTTGGCGCCGGGCAGTGTGTCCGAAGCAACCACTTCCTGCACGATAGGCAGGATGAAATTGCCGCAGGCTTCCATAACGCCGCCGCCCAGAACAATCACTTCCGGATCAATCAGATGACGGATCGTTATGCAACCGTATCCCAGAATTTCTGAAGCTTGACGTACTATTTTCGTTACCAGCGGATCCTCCCGTTTCAACGCCTGTTTGAATGCCTTACTGCGAATCCGCTTCAGATCTCCGTCGAGTATTTCCGTGAGTACGGTTTGAGCTCCCTGTTCGATTTCCTCACGAATCTGTCGTTCCATGGCTGATCGGCTCGCTAAGGCCTCAAAACAACCCTGGTTGCCGCAACCACAGACCGAACCTCCAATTTGCATAATCATATGTCCGATCTCTAGGGCCGATTCCCGCGCGCCGCGCCATAATTTCCCTTTTTTATTGCAAACGAAACCGCCTCCGATTCCCGTACCTACTAAGATGCCCACGGCACTTTTTGTTCCCCGCGCCGCACCGAGCCAAAACTCACCCAGCGTCCCCAGGTTACAATCATTTCCCAAGGCTATCGGGACTCCAAACGATTTTTGTAACGGCTGTACCACGTCCACATCGGAAAAATTGATATTCGGAGTAAAAATCACTCGTCCCTTCCGGGGATCTACCACGCCGGGAACGGCGATGCCAATGGCCATGAGCTCCGACGCAGGGACATCTTGTTTCGTCAGCAGATCGGAAATCGATGTTTCAATCGTGGCGAGAATCTCGTCGGGCGTTCCGTTCATAGGCGTCGGGGTGCGCGCACTGCCTGCGATCCGTCCCGATCCATAAACCAGCGAAGATTGTATTTTAGTGCCCCCCAGATCGACGCCAATATAGAGATGTTCCTGTTTTCCCATGATTTTCATCCTTAAAAAATTACTCGATATCCATATCTAATGGGATTATAAATGAAGAATGGAATAGATCAATGAGAAAAAGGGCAGGTTAGAATAGATTTTTCAGAAATACGATTTCTGCGCCGATAATTCCTGCTAGGGAATGTTCCGAAATCGTAGTTCAATATTCTTCCGGCACAAAGGTTTGATCCGTAATGGGAGGTCGCACATAGCCCGTCGTTTCCTGACGCGGTGGCAATTCGATGGGCGCCGGCGTCAAATCCTGGTAATCAAACTGACTTAACAAATGGCGAATGCAGTTCAGTCGTGCTCGCCTTTTATCGTCCGCCTCTACCACGAACCAGGGCGCCTGTTTAATATCCGTATGGGCAAACATCTCATCTTTACACTTCGAATATTCCTGCCAGCGACGCCGCGATTCCAAATCCATCGGACTGAGTTTCCAACGCTTTACGGGATCGTGATTGCGCTGCTGGAAACGACGCTCCTGTTCTTCGTCGCTCACACTGAACCAGTATTTGATCAATTGAATCCCCGAACGAGTCAGCATCCGTTCAAATTCCGGACATGACCGTAGAAATTCGCGATACTCCTCCTCCGTGCAGAATCCCATCACTCGTTCCACCCCGGCCCGATTGTACCAACTCCGATCCAGCAAGACCATCTCCCCCGCGGCCGGTAATTGGGACGCATAGCGCTGAAAATACCACTGCGTCTTTTCTCGTTCCGTCGGCGTACCCAATGCCACCACTCGACAGATCCGGGGATTCAATCGCATCGTAATCCGTTTGATGACCCCGCCCTTACCCGCGGCGTCCCGACCTTCAAAAATCACCACGACCTTGAGCTTCTTCTGCTTGATCCATTCCTGTAACTTAACCAGTTCAATCTGTAGTTTGCCCAATTCCTTCTCGAAGTACTGCTTTTTCATTTTCGGGCGACCCTTGGTGGACTTATGGGACTCCTGTTTCTTTTTATTTTTTTTCGATTTTTGTTTATCCTTCATGGATTCGCTCGCAAACAATTGATCCACTTGTTCTTTAATTGCATTTACCATTTCGCTCTCTCCGATTCGCTGTTATCGGCCCTGACCCCTCCGGTACAGTTTCCGCTTTAGGGTAATCGACATCTTAGGTTCCCAACTTCGATCTAAAAGAGTTTTCCGGAGGTCCGGATTACCAGAAAGAACAAATCCGCATCGCCAGGGCTCTGTCGGCAAGATACTGAGGAAAGCACCGCCGGAAAAGTGCGAAAGAGCAATTTTAAATTGCTGTCGGTTTACACAGGTTCTTCTTGTCGGCAGCCGCTCGACCGCATTTCCTGCACATATAGTTCGAATCTTTTAGCAAAGATTTGTATTTTTTGGGATGATCGCTGTGAAATCCCTTTTTCACCAGACAACAAAGAGATTCTGTTTCTGTTTTGTTCTTTTTACCCTTTGCTTTCGACATAGCCGCTATCTCCCTATTTTGATAAAAAACCATGACGCCAGGTATCTTCGTATAATAGTATAGTACCCCAAAACGGGAAGGTGCAGTAAATCAAGGTAAAGCTTTGGGACGCCAGAGAGAAAGCAATTCTCCTTTACCACCGGAGAGTATATCCTCCCAGCAGTCGATCGATAACTGGACATGAGCCAAAGCGGCGGTGGGCATCTTTTCCCGACATCCCGTCAACGAATACAGAAAATTCCCGATTTCGGGATTATGGCCTACGAGCATTATTCGCTCACATCGCCCGCCCCGCTGTACAAGCACTTGTTTGTAAATACGGATATTCGAATCATATAATTCCGGGACGAGTTCAATCGTTCCGGTATAGTCAAAGGATTTGGCGACTTTTTGAGCCGTCTTACGAGCTCGCATGGCGGTCGAACTGAGAATCAGATCGGGGACCAGTTTCTGTTCCCGGAGCAATAATCCCATACGCGGTGCATCACGCTTACCACGGAGATTCAAAGGCCGATCATGATCCGCTAAACTCGAATCATCCCAGCTCGATTTGGCGTGTCGCAATAGGAGTAAAGTCTTCATATCTATCGAAGCCTTGATATTGTATGTTCTCGCCGAAGCGCCGTTGACTAAGTGGAAACGAATAATGTTTCTTAATATCAATAATCAGGGTGGCAGCCACCGAGTCTGCGAGGCGGATGGCGATTTCCAATCTCCGGGTGGCGCCGCCAAGCGAGTCCGCGTGCTTGGCGGTGGTGATGGCCGTTTAACTAGAGTTTTTTGAGGATTTGCTTTGCTTTTTTGGCGTCCTCGGGAGTGTCAAAGGCCAAATTGAAGACCGCTCGTTTACCGAGGGCCGCACCCGAGAAACCGCGAAGGTTAATGCCGGCCTCCGCAAGGGCCTGGCTGAGTACGGCGCCTCGACCGGGTTTATCTGTGCAAAGAACCCGCAGGGCGTGGAGGGAATCCGCCGGATTGAAACCGGTGTTTTGTGCGGCCTGGGTGACCTTTTTTCCCTTAATGGGAGTCACATACACGGTTCCGGTTCCGGGTTTTTCGGCATTACGACGGGCAATGATAAATTCCAGTTTGGCGCCGGCGAGTGGGTTGAGTTTGTCGGCTAGGCCGCCGGGTTGGTCATCGATGGTTGCGGCCCACACTACTTCTTTCGTAATATCCAGTTTCATAATACGTTCTCCAATACTCCATACATTAACTGACGCGTTTCATTCAAACGATTAACAAAGGTCATGGTCCCCGCGTTCTTATGAGATATCAAAGCAACAACCTTCATCTCTATGATATTATGAATACTTACTTCAGAATAGCAAGTCTCTTTCCCAGGACTCTTTGAAAACATTAAGCCCCTTAATCTTATGTTGATACAGGATAGATCAAACGGAATTACTCAAGGTTCCGGCCCATTCGCACTGCATGCGAACAGGAGGCAAAGCTGGGCATACCGGCTATCGGCGGCCTGCACCCCTTCGAATCGATCAGTTGCGGACGCATCGACTCAAACGATGTCCCGATTGTGGCGGTCCGCTCCAGCGATCTTCTTTGGCGGGTACCTTGATCAGCGATTTTTGGGGTGTATTATGAGATTAGGATCTGGTATCATATTTCGCAATGCGAATAAAGTATGAAGTAGTGGTCATTTAATAGAGGAGCGAACAGATGACTGGGAAAAAGACAGGAATGTTGATCGTAGTGGTAGTTCTGTGCCTGGGAATGGGGATGCAGGCGTTAGCAGCGGATGCGTCGGCGCAGAAGGGGGATACAGGTAAGGCCGTCAAGGCGGTCAAGAAGCCTACGCCGGTATTAAAGACGGAGATGGATAAAATCAGTTACATCATCGGGCAGCAGATCGGGAGTGGATTGAAAACGCAGAAACTGAATGTGGATTTGAAATTACTGATACGGGGGATCGAGGATGCGCTGGAGGGAGCGAAACCGGCGATAGCGGCGACGGAGCAGCGGAAGGTAATGATGGCATTTCAGAAGAAACAGCGAGAACAGATGGCGGCCAAGCAAAAAGCCGCGGCGATGGCGAATATCAATGCAGACGACCAATGGAAATTGAATCTGAAGAAACCGGCGCAGATGACGTTCGATGCGAATAAGGAGTATTATTGGATTCTGCAGACGAACAAAGGAACGATCAAGATTAAATTGATGCCGGAAGTGGCGCCGATGCACGTGACGAGCACGATCTACCTGACGAAGAAAGGATTTTACGATGGTTTGAAGTTTCACCGGGTGATTCCGGGCTTTATGGCCCAAGGCGGGTGTCCCCTGGGGACGGGGACGGGGGGGCCGGGGTATAAATACGACGGTGAGTTTGATCCGAAGGTGAAGCACGATCGGCCGTATCTGTTGAGTATGGCGAACGCGGGGCCGGGAACGGACGGGAGTCAATTCTTTTTGACGTTCAAGGCGACGCCGTGGCTGGACGGGAAACATACGATCTTCGGCGAGATCGTGGAAGGTAAGGAGGTAATGGCGAAGCTGGAAGCAGCGGGATCGCCGAGCGGGAAGCCGAAAGAAGATCTGGTTATTGAGAAGGCGACCATTGAGATAAAATAATGAGGGCTCAGGGCTCAGAAAAGAGTGCATGGGTCAGGCGGGTTCTTTGGATTCTGCGAATAATTCTTTGCAGGCGTGGGGGAAGTGTAAGGAGGGGCTGTCTTTAACGACGGATTCCCATTGATGGCGTTGGTCCTTGAGGCGCATTTCCGTGACCATAGTGCGTGTCAGGTATTTATTGCTGGCGCGTTCCATCTCCTGGACCATAAAGGGGATAACCTGATGAAATTCCTTTAATAATTCCATGGGATAATCGTGGTCGGCGTCACGCGGAACGACTTCCCAGCCGCCCTGGTCGGTGGTGATTTCGGCTCGCAGTCGATACTTACCCCAATCCAACAGAACGGTGATAAAGCGGGGGAATTCAAGGAAGCCTTTGCCGAAGTCTTTTTTATCCACTTTGGTATATTCGCCGTGCTCGACTTTATGGACGACGACGGGTTTGCCGGTAAGGTCAGGCACGCGGGACGCTTTGGATTTTTTGCGGAGTCCCACGGCGGATTCGTGACTGCTGTAACGCTGGAGAATTTGCCGGCAGACGTCGGGGAAATTATGGCGGGAGTCTTTCTGCTTATTGTTTTCGGCATAGGTTCTGCCTTTGATAATGGCTTTGTACCAGGCGTCGGGATGTCGATTCACTTCTTTTTCGAAAACCTCGGCGAAACGTGGGCTTTTACGCAGGGCGTTGATGAACTGAATCAGGTAGAGGGATTGGCCATGCGTGCTGAAATGCCAGCGGCCCTCTTTGCTGTTGATAATGGCTTTGCATTCCTGGTCGCGATACTGAAATTTGATTTCCAGCGCCCTTTGTTCCTCTTGGAGTCCGCGTTTGACGTCGGTGATTTTGATTTCCGGTTCCCGGTCCTCCGTGGAGAAGTTCTCCTGGTCCGTTTCGCGGTGCTGCATGGCGGCGGCGAGGGGATCGAGGGCGACCTCCGGCGCAGGGGGCGGGGCGCCGTCGCTGGCGAACATGTCCACGACGGAATCCTCCAGTTTGGCTTCCCATTTTTTTCTTTCCTGGTCGATTCGGAGCAAGTTCTGTTTATACTCTTCCGGCGTAACGTCACCCTGGGCGAGCTTGGCTTTGAGGGCGGCTTCGATC
>CAZNQT010000085.1:0-11983 GCA_964574885.1 uncultured Pirellulales bacterium | reverse complement strand
GGTATATAGGATATCGCCGTCGGATTCGTGAATTACCTGAACGACCGGATCGTTCGACCCCGTCACGACAATATCGGGAAGATACCCGATGACTTTACGGCCATCGTTATCTTCCATTTTGAATGTGATCGGCCAACCGGGATATTGTGCGGCGTCGCCTTGGGAGATATCGGCGTTCCGAGGCCAACATTCAAAAGTGATTTCCCGCGACTTTTTGTTAAATTTAACCAGTCCGTAACCGTCGCCGAGGAAAGCTTCGGGATTTCGCTGCTGTTTGGCCATTTCTCCGATCGTGGCAAAGGCGGGATTGGCATAGGCATACATAGTGATTTTGTTATAGAGGCCGTCAAGATAATCTCCGGTCCAGGGCAGGGGACTATTGGGAATGGGATTGGCGCCGGGTTTTTCATTTTTGGGCCACCACCATCGGCCATAATAATTGTTGATGATGGCAGGATTGGTAAAGGCAAAAGGACCATCGCGAAATTCCTCGATCCCATGCTTGACGACGACGGTCAGGTGCTGGTCTCCGCAAAGATGACAAGCCAACGCACGACGTATTGCTTTGAGAGCCTTGTTTCGACCGGTTTGAGGCCAACCGTTGCAATCGAGGTCAGCGAGCAGACGATTTTCCCTGGAACCATGCAAGTGGACGGCGCCGCAAAAAGCCGTCTGCGAAAGAACGGCTTTCATTTTTGTGCCGGTCCAGTCCTGGCCCCATTCATTCAGGAAAGCAAGTTGTCGGTCGCCCAAAAGCTTCAATCCCGGCAGGTCAATTTTCCGGGGATCGTATCCGCTTTGGCGAATGTGATCGGGTCGGGGTCCCATCTGGGGAATTTTGCCTTTGGGCCCGCTTTTAAATTTTCGATCTTCGAGAATGGCAAAGTCGATGCCGCCCACTCGCAGATGAGTGAAATACACCTGGATATTCTGGGCCACAGGAGCAGGATCCGGAGGATCCGGCAGGTGCCAGGTTTGTTCCCGATTCACCATGCGGATGTATTCCGGTGGATAGTAATACCCCCCGGAAGCGCCGGCGGTTGAATCCGCTACAATGCCGCCCTCACCCCAGACATTTCCCTGGCCGATATCATGGTCGTCTGGAATCGTAATGACAGGTCGGTCCTTGATGATATCACGAAATTGATACCCCCAGAGCAGCCAGGCTGCTGTATGTTCCTTGTGGTCATAACTTTGGTCACCGGCGAAAAAGAGCAGATCCGGGTTCTGTTTTTTTAGGTTCTGTACAATGGAGTCTCGATCCCCTCTGTCCCGGTTGGAATTGCAGGAAAGCGAAGCTACTGTGATCACTTCTTTGCGAATCGGATCTTTCCGGATCAGGCCCTCGAAGACGGCGTTTTGGCCGTGGCGAACTCGATAAGGGACATCCTGAGTATTATCCCATGGGGAAATGCGGAAATGTGCGGACCAGCCGGGATATATGACCGGAGCGACGGCGGCTTGCCGCCATTGGCCCTCTCTTTGAAATTCGAGCCGCACTTGGCGAGATTCGTCTTCTTTAAGCGGAAACAATTGCGCCGAGATTTTTAGTACGCCATGGTCATGGGTGTATAATGCAAAGCCTACAACTTTATCCCGTGGGACCTTAACAAACCGAGCCAGAAATGCATTACGATCTTTTTGCCAGATATTTTTCCGTGCAAACGTATCCAGTTTTTCCCCACGTTTGCCGGGAAAGGGATTGTCTTGTGCCTGGAGAACAGGATTATTGTTGAAGAAAATTGTTGTCAATAGTATTAAGGTAGGTAATTTCGTCATAACGGTTACTTCCTTTTTCGAATCTTAATTTTCTTCTTAACTCATAGTGTGAAAATTAAATCACGTAATAAATTCGATCGTTGAATCCAATCAGGTTGTTACTCACTGCGAATGTAGTATATATTATCTCATATACCAATTCAATGGTGAGATTTGGCCAGACAAGGGGTTCCAGGGAAAATTATTCAATACATATAGTTGCGATCTCATACGCTCTGAGGTGAAATATATAGTAGTCGATCTCGCATTTCTTTAAAATTTGAGGAAGCGTCCAAGGATGACTCCAAACATCGACTTGCCAAGCATTCAACGTTATATACCTGCTGGAAATACTGATAACCGTAGATGCACTGCAGCACAATCGGTTCACCGCAAGGACCGGTGCCCTCGAATTCGATCCAATGCCCTCCGATGATCTCAAACCGACCGCTGCGAATGAATTTATCCACCCGTTTCGCGAGCAGAGTTTGGTATTCTCGCAGTTCCTTAAAAAGTGGTACCTGTTCCTTTTGCAAAATCACATTATCGGAGAATGTTCCCAAACAAGATGGGGGGAATCATTGTAAAATATTTAACCGTCCGCCTGTTCCCGTTTATATGTCGAATTCCAGACTACAGGACTAATCATCAGAATTTTATAAAATATAATTTTCTTAAATATCTATGTAATATACATTTACAAAATATTATTTAATCTGCCTAAAAATTCGGGAGGTAAAATGCTTGACAATGACCACGCAGTCATAATATTGTACTATGCAGGCAGGATGATGACTGTTAATTTAGGAGGATTTTATGGGTAGTCTATCTGAGAAGCGAAAAGCTGCTGTAGAATCCATGATGAAAGAAACGATTTATGAAGCAGCGGTTACGATTCTCCTCCAATATGGTCTGGATGGTTTGACGATGGAGCGTGTGGCTGAAGCCGCGGAAATGGCAAAGGGGACGTTGTATAATTACTTTCAGGACAAGAAAAACTTGCTACTCTACATTTTCGCAAAGCTTTCCGAACCGTTTAGTCAAAAGATGTCGAATATTTACCACGATAATATTTCTCCCCAAGATAAACTACTGAAGATAATAGATGTCATGTTTTATGGCATTGAGAAAAATCAACAAATTCTTATTATTTTAGCGAAGGGTCGAATCCTTAATTTAACCGAATATTCCAAGCAATTGGCGAAAATTCCTGAATACGCCGATTGCATAACGGCTAAAGCGCCTATCGAAAAAGTGGTGGAATCGATTATTTTAGAAGGTATTCAAGCCAAACAATTTTATGTCTTTAATCCCAAGCTCGCCACCGATATTTTTCTTGGCGCAGTGGCTTCCATGATTGACAGACAAATTCAAAACAACCAACCCCGCGCCATCGAAGAAAACATTGCTCAGTTAATCCGGTTCCTTATGCATGGGTTAACGAACACATTATCCCCCGAGACCAGGAGTTTCGAAAAATGAATAAAGTGATCAAATACCTGTCGATAATGTTCTTTCTTGTATGGACCGGTTGCAAACCGAAAGGCGGGACGCCGCCGGGCACGCCCGAAGTGGCTGTGGTTACCGTACATCCGGAGCAGGTAGTCATCACGACCGAATTACCAGGGCGTACCTCTGCTTTTCTTATCGCGGAAATCCGACCCCAGGTCAATGGCATCATCCAGAAACGGTTGTTCGCAGAAGGTTCTAAAGTCAAGGCCGACCAGGTGCTCTATCAGATCGATCCTGCACCCTTTCAGGCGGCGCTGGACAACGCGAAGGCCAACCTCGTCGTCATGCAGGAGGCTGCCGAAAGGGCGCGGGCCGCGTTGGAAGTGAGCGTCGCCGGCGTCGCTCGGCAGCGGGCTACCCTCGAACTCGCCCAGTTAAACCGCAAGCGATATGAGGAAGCCGTCAAAACCAAGGCGGTCTCTGTCAGCGAGCGCGATCGAGCCGTGACCGAAGCCGCAGTGGCCGAGGCTGCACTGAAGGCGGCCGAGGCTCAGGTGGAAAGCGATAAGAAAGCCATCGCCGCCGCAGAAGCGGGCATTCAGCAGGCGAAAGCAATGATAGATACGGTGCGTATCAATCTGGGATACACTCGGGTGACGGCCCCCATTTCCGGTCGCATCGGTAAATCCAGTGTAACGGATGGGGCACTGGTAACCGCCTATCAGCCGGTAGCGCTGGCGACGATCCAACAATTGGACCCAATTTATGTGGATGTACCCCAGTCCACTGCCGAACTGCTGCGTCTGCAGCGTCGCTTGGAGGACGGTCTTCTTAATCATGATGGAACGAATCAGAACAAGGTGAAAATCATATTGGAAGACGGTACGCCGTATCTTCCGGAAGGGATGCTTCAATTCCAGGATATCACGGTGGATCCGACGACGGGATCAGTCATTCTGCGTGTAGTCTGCCCCAATCCGGAAGGTATTCTTCTGCCGGGTATGTTCGTTCGGGCAATCATTGTGGAAGGCGTTAATGAGAAAGCCCTCCTTGTACCGCAACAGGGAGTCTCCCGTAACTCGAAAGGAGATCCGCTCGCGCTGATTGTGGACGCCGAGGACAAGGTTCAGCAACGGTTGCTCACACTCGATCGAGCCATAGGCGATAAATGGCTTGTTTCGTCAGGTCTTAAGCCCGGTGATCGAGTCATTGTCGAAGGCGTCCAAAAAGTGAGGCCCGGCGCTTCTGTCAAGGTCGTCCCGTTCAATGCGGCTTCAAAATCTGGTTCCACAGTTGAGAAATCGGCTCCGCCATCTGCCAATACGAATTAAAAGGAAATTCCCATGTTATCGAGATTCTTTCTTGACCGTCCTGTTTTCGCCTGGGTAATCGCCATCATCCTGATGGTGGCAGGTTGCCTGGCGATTTACAACCTGCCAATATCGCAGTATCCCCCCATCGCCCCGCCGTCCATCGCCATCACCGCCTTTTATCCGGGGGCCTCGGCGGAGACGGTCGAAAACAGCGTCACACAGATCATCGAGCAGAAAATGACCGGTTTTGACAAGATGTTATATTTGTCAGCGACCAGCGATTCGTCCGGTTCTTCGCGCGTCGAGCTAACCTTTGCTCCGGGGACCGATCCGGATCTGGCCTGGGCCCAGGTGCAGAACAAGCTCCAACTTGCCATGGCCAGCCTTCCGGAAGTTGTACAGCGTTCAGGGGTTAAAGTGGCTAAATCCACACGGAACTGGCTGTTGATCGTGGGCCTGGTCTCGGAAGACGGAAGCATGAGTGGAAACGATTTGCGGGACTACGCTGCATCCAACCTTGAGAAGGTTCTGTCGCGCGTACCCGGCGTCGGCGAGGTTGAAGTATTCGGCTCGCAGTATGCCATGCGTATCTGGCTAAATCCGGATAAGCTAACCGATTACCATCTGACCCTGGAAGATGTGGTTGCAGCATTGCGGGCCTACAATGTGGAAGTCTCTGCGGGCCAGTTCGGTGGGGCGCCGGCAGTGAAAGGCCAACGTCTGAATGCTGCAATTATTGTGCAAAGCCTGCTGAAAACACCTGAGGAATTTGCCTCCATACCTCTGCGTACCAATCCGGACGGTTCCATCGTGCGAGTCAAAGACGTGGGGTGGGCGGATCTCGGTACGGAATCGTACGATGTTGACATTGCTCATAACGGCAGGCCCTCGTGCGCCCTGGCCGTACGGCAGGCGGCTGGCGCCAACTCCTTGGAAACAGCAGACAACATCCGGGCAAAACTGAAAGAAATGAGCGACTTTTTTCCCGTTGGCATGAAAGTTGTTTATCCCTATGACACCACCCCTTTTGTCAAGGTAGCCATACACGAGGTGGTTAAGACACTTTTCGAGGCCATCTTGTTGGTGTTCATTGTGATGTATTTATTCATGGGAAATATGCGGGCCACCTTGATCCCGACTATTGCGGTTCCGGTAGTAATCCTGGGAACCTTCGCGGTGCTGGGTCTGTTCGGCTTCACGATTAACATGCTTACCATGTTCGCCATGGTACTGGCTATCGGACTCCTGGTGGATGACGCCATTGTGGTGGTGGAAAACGTGGAACGAATCATGAGTGAGGAAGGACTTTCACCGCGGGAGGCCACCCGTAAATCCATGGACCAGATTACCAGTGCGTTGATCGGCATCGGACTGGTGCTCTCGGCGGTGTTCGGTCCGATGGCGTTTTTCACCGGATCGACGGGAGTGATCTACCGTCAGTTTTCCGTAACCATCATTGCCTCTATGCTTCTTTCCGTAGTGGTGGCCTTGATCCTGACGCCGGTCCTGTGCGCCTCCCTTCTCAAGCCGGTGCCTAAAGGGCATGAGCCGGCGGAGGGAAGGATCTGGTTCCTACGACCGTTCTTCCGATGGTTCGACCGCCTCTTTTTTGGGGCCAGAGACCTATACCTGCATGTGGTGGGCCATTCTTTCAAAAAAAAATTCCGTTACCTGGTGGTGTTTCTGTTGATAGTGGCGGCGATGGGATTCCTCTTCCGGCGCATGCCCACCGCTTATCTTCCTGATGAAGATCAGGGAATATTGATGGTCCAGGTTATGTTACCGCCGAACTCGACACTGGAGCAGACAAAAGAGCTGATGGACAGAATTAAGAGTTATTTCCTGGAAAGTGAAAAAGACGCCGTGGATACCATCATGACCATTAGCGGCGCCAGTTTCTCCGGCCGGGGACAGAACTCAGGCATGGCCTTTGTCAAACTCAAGGACTGGGACCTCCGCGACCGACCGGATCTGAAGGTGAGCGCCGTGGCGGGAAGAGCGATGGGACGATTTTCGCAGATGCGCAACGCGATGGTGTTTGCCTTCGCGCCGCCTGCGGTTTTGGCGTTGGGTACGTCGAAGGGATTTGATTTTCAGCTACTGGACCGCGGCGGCTTGGGGCACGCCAAATTGATGGCTGCCCGCAATCAACTCCTCGGTATGGCGGCTCAGGACCCGGTATTGACCAAGGTCCGGCCTAATGGTCTAGAGGACGTACCGGAGTATCGAATTGACGTGGATTGGGATAAGGCCGGTGCATTGGGAGTGCCTATCACCTCGATTCACAGTACGATTTCGGGCGCCTTCGGCAGCGCCTATGTCAATGACTTCATTCAAGGCGGACGGGTAAAACGAGTCTATGTTCAGGCGGATGCTCCTTACCGCATGCTGCCCAAGGATTTAGAGAAGCTCTACGTACGTAACCAGGCGGGAAAAATGGTTCCCTTTTCTTCCTTTGCATCCGGTCACTGGACTACCGGTTCTCCGAAGCTGGAACGATTCAACGGTTTTCCCTCCTTGAATATTTTGGGTGAGGCGGCGCCGGGCAGGAGTTCCGGTGAAGCAATGGCTGCCATGGAGAATTTTGTGAGGAAGCTGCCCCAGGGAATCGGTTATGATTGGACCGGGCTTTCCTTCCAGGAGCGACAGGCCGGCGCCCAGGCAGCCCCGCTTTATGCCTTTTCCATTCTGGTGATCTTCTTGTGCCTGGCGGCCTTGTACGAGAGCTGGCCCATACCCATTTCGATCCTGCTGGCTCTGCCCCTGGGGATCATCGGCGGCGTGGTCGGCTCGTCGCTCCGGGGATTGCCCAATGACGTTTATTTTCAGATCGGTTTATTGACTACCCTTGGCTTAACCACTAAGAACGCCATCCTGATCGTCCAGTTCGCCAAGACGCGGGTGGAGGAAGGGATGGGATTGATCGAGGCGACTCTGGAAGGGGCTAAACTCAGGGTGCGCCCCATTGTTATGACCTCATTGGCGTTTGGATTCGGGGTTATGCCGCTGGCGTTTGCGGGCGGGGCGGGCGCCGGCGCGCAAAATGCTATTGGTACTGCGGTACTGGGTGGTGTAGTGACCTCGACATTTCTGGTAACTATATTTGCACCGCTCTTCTATGTGTTGATTCAGAAAATCTTTGGCAAAAGGAATAGAACGTAACCATGTGTAGATGGTAGTCCTATAGGGGATCAATATATGAATAGACAAATGTTTTTTTTGTGGTTTGCCATAGTTTTCCTGCTGGGCGGCTGCACTCTGGCGCCAAAATACACCCGACCGGAAGCGCCGATCCCAAAAGAATGGCCGGATGGCTCAGCATACCAGAACAATCAATCCTTGCAGGACGCCCCCAAGGCTGCGGATCTCCCTTGGCAGGAATTTTTTACCGATCCAAAGCTGCAAAAGGTTATCGAGACGGCACTGAATAACAATCGAGATTTTCGACTTGCCGCCTTGAACGTTGAAAAGGCAAGGTCTCTTTATGGTGTACAACGGGCGGAGTTGTTACCTGTGGTCAATGCGACAGGCGAGGGAATCAAACAAAGAAAATCTGCCGTTCTTACGAGTCCCGGACAGCCGAGAACGACGGAGTTATATGATGTTAATCTGGGAATTGTTTCATGGGAAATTGACTTTTTCGGACGCATCCGCAGTCTGGAAGAACAGGCGCTGCAAGAGTTTCTGGCAACAGAGCAGGCCCGCCGCAGTGCACAGATCGCGCTGATGTCAGAGGTTGCCAGGGTGTATCTGAACCTTGCTGCGGATCAGGAGAACCTGAACTTGGCCCGATCCACCCTGAAGACACAACAAGGCGTTTACGATTTAATCCGGCAGCAATACGATGTAGAACTCGCAAACGAATTGGATCTCCATCGCGCGCGAACCCAGGTGGACGCCGCCCGGGGAGATGTTGCACGATATATACAATGGGTAGCGCAAGACCATAACGCCTTGAACCTTCTGGCCGGATCCCCGTTGCCGGAAGATTTATTGCCCTCTGATTTGGCAAGTGTTAATCCTCCCAGGGATATTTCCCCGGGTCTGTCTTCCGAAGTGCTTCTTTGTCGGCCGGATATTATGGCTGCCGAACATCAACTCAAAGGCGCCTATGCTTTTATCGGGGCGGCCCGCGCCGCGTTTTTCCCCCGTATTTCGCTCACCACTACCATGGGGACCGCAAGCGATAAATTGTCCGGCCTGTTTGACGCCGGGACGGACACCTGGAGTTTTACACCGCAGATTGTTATGCCTATTTTTGACTCCCGCACCTGGGCGGCGCATCGGGTCAGCAAAGCGGTTCAGAAAATCGCACTGACGCAGTATGAGAAAACCATTCAGATGGCTTTCCGGGAAGTCGCCGATGCTCTGGCCGTCCGTGGCACCGTCGATCAACAAGTGGCAGCACAACAATCCATTGTTCGATCCACACAGACGATCTATGATCTTTCCCTGAACCGTTATACGAATGGCATCGACAGTTATTTGAGCGTCCTTGATGCGCAACGTTCGCTTTACGGCGCCCAGCAGGGACTCATTTCCCTGCAATTAGCCAAACTCGCCAACGAGATAAGGTTGTATGCCGTTTTGGGCGGCGGTGTCGAATATACGGAAGACTCTACATCCTCTGTTGAAAAATAAGTGTTGGAAGGAGATAAAACAATGTCTTACACAATTGAACTTGCTAAGAAACTTGGCAATATTCTCATAACACTGAAAGTGATATTTCGTAAATCCAAGAATGGCAACTGTTTTGCTGCATAAGACAAAACCATGCGCCTCGTATTGAAACAGCGACTCGTATTATGGCAGATGATGCGAAATTTCTAGTCCGGATCCACATAATCCAGCCAGTATCAGCGGGTCGTCGGTGAGGCGACCACTGGCCTAACTGCTTCCATCCCCCCTAATCCTTGGTTTGACATAAATAGTGCCACTCTAATCAACAAAACCTAAACTGCCATCTAAAATATCATGTCAGTAGAAAGTCTTACATAATTCTTATGCTTTTCCGATAATGTTATTTACCGCTAACCGGATTTCCTATATTAATATCGAAAAGTGACTGATGCTATGCAAACTATTTATACAGTATTTTCTGGAGGAGTTGAATGGCAAAGAGTTATGCCTATAAAGAACCGTATCGTAGAAAGTACACAGCTTTTCGGCAGCATCTTCGATTACGTATCACAGGTACTACATTTCTGGAGTCAGTCAATTTTTTCTTTGCGACAGTTCTGCTTATTATAAATGGGTGCTCGAAGCTAAACTCTGATGAAACAGGTGTCCTCAAGTCTGATTTCACGATGATGGGCACCTATGTTAGCATCCAGGTTGAGATTCCCAAAAAACGTATGGAAGAAGCAAATATCGCTATCGATATAGCAAAACATGAGATGCAATCATTGGTTGATACCATTAGTTCCTGGGATTCCAAGAGCGACACATCCCTGATCAATACAAATGCAGGCATAAAACCAGTTAAGATCGATAGCCGGCTAATGGAGGTATTGCTTCAGGCACAAGATATTTCGGAACTCTCTAATGGTGCATTTGACATCACATTCTCACCCCTCGGTCAACTTTGGAATCTCAATTCTATCAATCCTGTGATACCTGATGACGAGTCAATTGCTCGGGCCCTTAACTTGGTAGGTTTCAACCACCTTGAACTTGACACTGTCAACGGAACCGCTTTTCTGCAAAAAAAAGGTATGCGTATTGATTTGGGAGCAATCGCAAAGGGGGCCGTGGTTGATGCCGGCATTCGTTCACTGTGCTCGAACTCTTTTAAAAACGTTCTTATCGAAGCCGGTGGTGATATTTATGCTAGGGGCGCCAAATCTCACAAGCCCTGGCATATAGGAATTACTAATCCTCGCAATAAACGCGGTCCTGTCATAGGCAAACTATCGCTTAGTAATCAGGCGGTAGCCACTTCCGGTGATTATGAAAAATCGGTTTTCATAAAAGGCAAACGCTATAACCATATCATCGATCCGCGAACCGGTAGGCCGGCGGGGCAATGTATGAGCGTTACGGTAATAGCAAAAAAGGCTTCTACGGCAGATGCCTTGGCAACTGCATTCTTTATTCTTGGGCCCCAAAAGGCCCTTGTTTTATGCGAAAGGTTATCTGATACGGAAACCGCAATCATTGATATCACCGGTTCGATACATACTTCACGCGGATTTCCAATACAACTCGAATCAGTCAAAGGTAAAGAAAACCTGCATGAATAAGCTCCTGTTGCGATACACAGGACAACTGCCAAAACGTTCCTATCGGGTATCCTCGCGTATTGACGTATCTTTGTCTTTACAATTGCTTTCAAACGGTTCTAATCTGTGAATTTACACACAAGAATGATTTCGTAATTCATGTAGCCATTTTCATACCTGAGAACAGCGCATGAGAAATATTCTCAATTACGAGAAATCTGTCTGATTTCTTCTTGGATTTTGCTTTTTTCCGATCGGCTAATTTGTTTGTAAGGTCCTACAAATCATAAAGATAGGAAGGATATACTGATCTATTGATTGATATACACCAATTGGTCTGATAATTGCACATCGTATGTGACTACAATAAAATAAGATTTCTGTAGTGACCAGATAACCATAGAAAAATGGGTAAGAGAACCTGCCAAATTCGAATACGGAATGGAACTTTTGAAAACGGTTTCCTCCGTCCTGCCACAAGTTTCATAGGCAGTAAAAAAATGTAGTGTCTGAACAAAGCAAAGTAGTAAACAAACTCAAAAGAAATGAGGGCGCAAAGTGGAGCATTTCAAACCGCAACGAAAAGTTTTTTACCTGCTTTTATTGGGTGTACTTACAATTACAGGTCGTAATTTTGCGATCGCAGCCGATGATAATTTGCATATTACATTCAAGACAACGGACCCAGGCGGTCAGTTCAGCCCTCGACATATACATGTTGTTTGGCTTGCCGATACAAGTGGTGCAAGCGACAGTCTCATCACCACCGTAGGTACCAGTGTGGGCAATAATAACAGAGCCGTTTGGGCAAACAGGCGAAAAGACAAATTCGAAACATGGTGGAATGAGGGGAGCCAGGATGATCGTCAGGATGATGTTGATGCGCGAACGGGGGCAACACAGACAAGCCACAAAACATACAATTTCGACTGGGATTTCAGAAAGATTGACGGTTCGGAGGTGCCTGACGGAACCTACCGTTTGTATTTCGAACTTACCAGTGATAATAGCGGCTTTCCTCGCAATTATACATACTTTACGATAACCAAAGGTAATTCACCCTGGTCGATCGGACCTATTAATCAGGGTGGATACGAAAACGTTATGCTTACTTTTACACCTGGAACAGTCGCTGCTTCGGTGGGTCTGGCGGGGTATTGGCAGATGGATGAGACGGCAGGCGTTACGGCGGCGGATAGTTCCGGGAATGATCACGACGGGACGCGGCAAGGCGAGGCT
>CAZNQT010000084.1:0-12231 GCA_964574885.1 uncultured Pirellulales bacterium | reverse complement strand
ATGCGCCGATATTGGTACAGGGGATGACGAACGTGCATACCCGCGATTGGGAGCGTTGCCTGGAACAAGTCAGGGGCATGATGGATCGCGGTTGCGAATTGGTGCGTTTGGCCGTACCCACGAAGGAAGATACCGCCGCCCTTACCAGGATCATTGACCAAGTGTCTATTCCCATCGTGGCGGACGTGCACTTTCATTATCGGCGGGCCTTGGAGGCCATCGAGGCGGGGGTGCACAAAATCCGATTGAATCCGGGTAACATTCAGGACCGTAAGCAAGTGGAAGAAGTGATAGCGGCGTGCAAGAGCCAGGGCACAGTAATTCGCGTAGGGGTTAACGAGGGGAGTATCGGCAAGCGATTGAGCCAGGCGGAACGGCAGGATGATGATTTTGTGGTCCAACAGATGGAGGAGAAATTAGCCGATACCGTACGGATATTCGAGACGAATCATTTTGAGCCCTTAGTAATATCAGCCAAGAGCCATGACGTTCGGCGAAATATTGCGGTGAACCGAGCTATCAGTAAAACCTTCGATTATCCCATCCATTTGGGGGTCACTCATGCGGGCGATCCCTTAACCGGCAGCGTGCGCAGCGCGACGGCACTGGGCACGCTATTAGCGGAAGGGATCGGGGATACGATTCGCGTTTCGCTGGCAGGGGATCCATTAACGGAGATCGAGGTAGCGTGGGAGATATTGAACAGCCTGGGATTACGAGAACGAAAACGCCCCGAGTTGATTGCCTGTCCGACCTGCGGACGAATGGAAATCGACTTATTACGGATGGTGGAAGAGGTCAAAGCCGGTTTGCAGGAAATCCGCGAACCCATCACCGTAGCGGTCATGGGTTGTGTCGTTAACGGTCCGGGGGAAGCAGAAGGCGCTGACGTAGCGTTATGCGGAGGCAGGGACAAGGTCCTGATCTATCGTGCGGGTCAGAAAGTGGCGACGGTATCGGCCGACCAAGCGGTCGCGGCACTACTGGAGCAGGTGCGGATTTTCACGAAAAAGGCAACTCGTTCCTACTGCGGAAAGCGGAATGAATAATTGGAGGCGTAAAATCATGTGGCTCAGTCGCCCTCGGCTGAGCTTTTTAGGCCGTAGCACACCCGAGGGCGGGTGTGCCACATTTTCCGCAACAGGAGTTAATTAGGTAAACAATGTCGTCTGGTCTTTGGAAAAAAGTGTTTTTCTGGACGGAGCACATCCAGGCGCGTCGTCCACGGCGTCATTCGAGTCACTTATGGGTGCGTCGCAAGATAGCCGCCGTATTTCTACTGGTTCTGCTGCTAGGCAGTTCGAGTTACTTCTGGTACTTTACCACCGACGAACGGGTTCGGCAGCAAACCACTCAAGCGCTGCAACAGATCATCGGAGGGGATATCGTCATCGAACACGCCTCGCTGGAGGTGTTGCATCAAATTCGAATTAAAGAACTCAAAGTTTATCTGCCGGGACGAAAAAAAACCTATGAGAATCTGGTATTTTCGGCCAAAGACGTGATTCTTTATCATAAACCCTGGAGTATTCTGAGTCAGCGACTTCGGGTCAATGAGATCTTTGCATACGAACCCCGCCTATATATCTGGTACGATCACGATCATAAGTACTTTAACGTTCAACTGCTGCGGCCGATGCAAGGGCAAGACATCGCCGCCCACACTCCTCAAATTATCCTGGAAGAGGGAACCGTTCAATTCTCGGAGTACATCGAGGGTAAAAAAGTACGGCAAACGGAGCAAAAACTGCGGGGCAGGATCGCCCCGAAAAATGAGATTACGGGGGACATCGATTTTTCCCTCTTGCGCTGTGAAGGGGACAATGTGAATAAGCCATTGCTGGAGGGATCTTATAATCCGCAAACGAAGACCCTGAACACGACGGGGCATTTTCCGCTGCGAGACATGGTTGAATTTACCCATCTTCCCGATCGCATGGAACAATGGGAGAAACAATATCAGTTGTCCGAAATTGCCGGCGAGGTTACCACGCAAACTCACTATGATCCCAATACGGGTCACGTGGTCCACCTGCATCTATCGGGAGGACAAATGAAACTGCCTGTACCCTTGGCGGACGCGGATATTCCGTTGCAGAATGTGGAAGCGGACATTCGTTTTACCAATGAGCAAATCCGGATCGATTCGATCCAGGGCCGCTATCAGGATTTATGTAACTTTTCGGCTCAGGGCGTGATTGACGGTTACAGCGCCAAAGCGGCATTTGGACTATCCTTTAGGACCACGGGGTTACGAATTCCGGTAGCACAGTGGGCGAGATTAAAACATACCGATCCCAATTTACCGGCTTACGATTCAAAGGAATTTTTAACCCGTCTCGGTCCCCCCCTGAGTTTGCTGTTGGCTCTGGCGCCGACGGATATTCGCCAATTACTTCACAACTTAAGTCCCACGGGGGAGATGGATCTGGAGGTTCAGATCCAACGATCAGCAGAAGGAAAATTCGAAACGTACGGAGGGAAAGTGATCTGCAATAACATACGTTTGTTGTATCAGGGATTTCCATATCCGCTAGAAGGCGTCGAAGGGGAAATCCGGATTGTGCCCGGAGAGGTTAAAATTGGTCCCCTGGAATCGTACCGAGCCGACCAGTGCGTAGTCGTTGACGGCCTCTGGAAACATCAGGATAAAAAATCCACCTTGGCGATAACCATCGACAGTACCCAGAGTCCCCTGGATCCAACCTTGTATAGCGCGTTGAAGCCTTGGCAGCAAAGACTCTGGGATGATTTTCGGCCTGCCGGACGGGTAGACGCCCATTATGACGCGTTCTATGAAACGGGTCAAAAAATCAGCGAAAATCTTCACCTACAACTCGACAATGTGGATATGTGTTTCCGACCTTTTCCGGTACCGGTAACGGATATCTACGGCACGATAGACTCCAACGGTCAACAAGTTCATATCGAAGTGGAGCGCGCCCAGGCGCGCTCGGGCGACCTGACCGTAAAAGGCGATGTGACTCAGATGCAGGAGGCGGATTCCCAATTTCAATTTGAACTCGGTTTTCGCAACGTTTGGCTGGATGAAACGTTCGGCCAGTGCCTTCCCGCGTCGATAAAAGCGTTCTACGAGCAGACGGCGTTGCAGGGCCGCGCCGCGGGGTCGGCACAGTTAAAAGGACTTTCCTTCCACCAATATATGACCCCCACCGCGAAACCGCCATTACTGGATCGAACCCATGAATCCATGGAATACGAAATTTCCGCGGCCTTAACGGAAGGACGGATGCAATTTACACAGCTTCCCTATGAACTGCAAGAGGTACAAGCCCAGGTAGAATTGACGAATAAAAAACTCGATATTAAATCGCTGCAGGGTAAACACGGTAAAAGCAATCTGCTCCTGAAAGGCGATTTGGAGGATCCAAATCATTATCATTTTCACGTGGAAGGCCGGCCGATCGAACTTACGCAGGAACTGGCCCAGGCGTTGGGCGAGGAACCCAATCGAGTGTGGGAACAACTCAGTCTATCCGGTCTCGCCAATTTAACGATGGACCTGAAAAGCCCCCGGGAGGAAGAAACAACGAATCAGAATCCCCGCTTTATCCTCCTGGAGCCCATTGATTGTTCTATTAAACCCAAACTGTTTTCGTATCCTTTCCATTTTAACGAGGGCAATATTGAAGTGTTCAGGGATCAGTACGTTTTGAATCATTTGACCAGCAGCGACACGACGCCGAATCTTACCCTGGCCGGAGTGATTCCGCGAACCGTAGCGGAACCGAACTGTCATCTGAATATTTCGGTGGAGACCCTGGCCCTGGATCGTCAATTCGGCGCAGCTCTGCCCTCCCGCTTTACCTCTCTTTATGAAAAAATGGAACCGAACGGAATCATCGCTCTAACCGTAGCGGTGAACCATCCCATGCACACCCAGGAAGCAAAACCGTGGAATTTTGAGGGAGAACTGTCTCTCGCGCAAGGCAGTATTCGCTGGCCGATTGCGATGACGAACGTTCACACGACCTTAAAAATTGAAAAAGCGAAGAAAGGTAAAAGTAGCCGCGTTACGAAATCCAAAGATTTCCTGCTCGAGGAAGACGAGACCGGCGACGATTCCAACGAGAAAGAACTACCTATGGAAGTGATCGCGGCCAACTACGATCCGAAAACCAAACAGTTCCGTATCCAGGGGGGGAAACTCTCGGCGCCGTCCTTTGAGGTGAAACAAAGGACGGTTCAGGAGTTGCATGGTAATCTCACGTACGAAAATCAGCGCCTGGGGCTTACGGAGATGAGCGGGGATTTATATAAGGGGCAACTGGCGGGTGAAATCTCACTCCAGTTGGACGAGGATCCCGTCGATTATGAGCTCAAACTGCAATTTACGGATATCGATCTTAAAGATCTGTTGAAGGCGGATCAAACCCATCCGAATCAATGGGAACATCTAAAAGGTAACATGACGGGATGGCTCAACATGCGTCAGTCGGGAACACCCAGCGAGCGACGAGGTACGTTTTTGTTTATCATCCGCGACGCCGTTTTGGGCGAATTGCCTATCCCGGCGCAGATTTTACATGTCTTGAACTTATCTCTGCCCAAGGAAGGCGCCTTCAATGAGGCATCGCTGGCCGGCGATATCGTCGGCGATAAATTTCGGTTCGATCCCATTCATCTGCGCGGCAGCGCCGTGGCCTTGACCGGCGCCGGGATCATGACCGAACCGAGCCAACAACTGGAACTGGTTTTCATGGTCGATAGCCCCCATAAACTGCCGAAAATTCCCCTGATCACCAGTTTTCTGGAAGCGTTCAAAGGAGAACTCGCCCAGGTCTGGGTTACCGGAACGTTTCATAAACCGAAAGTGGAACCGGTGGCCTTTCCTACGCTGGAAGATGCCCTGCGTCAGTTAAGTACCGATTTACCGCCGCCCGCCCCCAAGTACCGTCCCACCCTGCGGTGAGAAACCAACCGTTTTATTTCTTGACCACATCCTCGCAGTTCTGGAAGTACATTGACTCGCCGGACGTTGGGGTGCTGGTGACATGAACCAGCTTCAGCCCATGCACCTCATCGAACTTTATCCCCACACGCGCCTGGAGGGAAACCTCTTCCAGAGTAAGCCCCCTAACCCGACGGACGACGGCGCCCTTGCGGACGTCTCCAAACACCGTATTCCTGATGCTGATGTTTTCCAGCCACTTCTCGGGCAGACCGATCAATTCAAACGCGGTGGCGGCGCCCTGAACACGAATGTTATTCATAGATATATGGCGAAACAAAGGCGCCGGCCCCCCGGCAATCCCGCCGGAATAGGACGTGTTGATGTTGATGGCCGGTCCCTTGATATTCTTCATCACGATGTCTTCGAGGTATATATTCTCGACGACATTGCCGCGTCCGCGAGTGGA
Organism: uncultured Pirellulales bacterium; assembly: GCA_964574885.1. GTDB lineage: Bacteria > Planctomycetota > Phycisphaerae > Sedimentisphaerales > SM23-30 > JAFGFX01. The sequence goes on along the minus strand of CAZNQT010000084.1, from coordinate 6,850 downwards.
CTTGAAGCGAATGCCTTTATCGGAGCCGTCGAAGAGGGCGTTGTGCACATAGACATTGCGAATCCCGCCGGACGTCTCACTGCCGAAGACGACCCCGCCACTGCCGGTACGTACGTCGCGGGCCGTGAAATTACGCACGACAATGTTTTCGCTGGGGATATCGATCTTCAGGCCGTCCTCGTTGAGTCCGGATTTTATCACCACGGCATCATCCCCGGTTTCCAGATGATTGTACTCGATCAAGACGTTTTTACACGAATCCGGTACAATGCCGTCCCCGTTGGGCGAGTCGAGGCTGTGTACCGTGATCCCGCGCACGATGATGTTCTCGCTATAGACCGGATGGACGTTCCACATGGGAGATTCCTTGAGCGTAATGCCCTCGATCAGGATGTTTTTAGCCTTCCACGGCACGATAAAGGTCGGACGCATGCCTTCCCGCCCCCCGCCCTTGCCGTAACGGCGCTCTTTCAGGGGCACTTTGGACGCTTCATTACGGTTTCCTCGATTGTTCTTCCTGGCCCAGTTCCACCACCAGCGCCCGTGGCCGTGAAGCGTACCTTTGCCGGTAAGAGCGATGTTTTCGACATGGGGCGCATAGATCAGAGGGGAATAGTTATACGCCTCTACGCCTTCGCAGCGCACGTGGACGACAGGCAGATAATCCTCCAGATCATTGCTGAAATGGAGCACGGCGCCTTCGGCAACATGCAGGTTTATATTGCTTTTCAGACGAATGGCGCCGGTCAGCCAATCGCCCTTGGGGATAATTACCTTGCCGCCGCCAGCCTCGTGACAGGCCTGGATGGTTCGATGGATCGCCTCGGTGCTCTTGTGCTTTTCCGGATCCTGCCATTTACACGGAACGGCGCCATAGTCGCGGATGTCAAACGTCCTGTCAGGAAACGTCAGACGTTGCAGTTGAGGCATTTCGAACGGCGTCTTGATGGGCGCAATCGTCGTGGGCAGTTCGAGAGGAGCTTCCGGAGCTGCCAGAATCATGTCGCCGCTGAGTAATATACCGACAGCTACTCCAAGTTTGAGAACGGTATCCACAAGTGCCGACGACCAAATATTGCTTTTTCGTTTTTTCATGATAATCCCAGAAATAATTACTGTTCCCAGATTGATTTGATGGTGTTTTCCTGATTGAATCCATAGGGCACTTTATCACTGCGGGTGTTGGCGTAATACCAGCGGACCTTGCCAACAGGGTCGGCCAGGGTACGACTGGCGGGCATCTGGAGAAAACCGGCGGGATCCGTTTGGCGGATCCATTTCCAGGCATACCGCAGCCATTGATTGCGGTAATCCTCCGGCTGATGGGCAAACCAGCAGATTTCGTCGTAACCCCAGCACCAATGCGCCCCGATATTTTGTCCGCCGCGTCTGCTGGAGCCAAAGTTATCCAGTTCCACCAGATAAGGGAGACTCTCGCATTTCCAGCCGCTGGGAGTGATGCCGCCTTTGCTGCGCTTGAAGATGCTGTCGAGATAACCGACCTTTAAGACGCCATGACCGGGCTGATCGGGCACCTCTTCGATCCGCAGAGGAAACGAATGAAAATCGAAGAGGAGTTTGCCGTTCTCCACGATGCCGCCGCTGGGGACATGGGCGTCGCAGAGAACCATTTTTCGGCGGGCGTGTTTGGCAGCGTATTTTCTCACGCGTGACAACACATCCCGCCAATGTGTATGGCCGGGATCGCGGTTATCCATGATTTCAACCTGGCCGAAGTGAATCGCCTCGATGCCGATATTGATATAACTGACGGACAGAAAATAAAACCACATACGGCTTTCCAACTGACTCATATCCGGGATCGAAGAACCGTTGCGCCAACGATTATGCCCTTGGCCGTCGGGATAACGCATGGCTTCATATCGGAAGTTCCGCGTTTCGGGTTTCAAATCGAATTCTTCGAATACCCAGGCAGGGATGGAAATTTGATTTACCCGGGAGGAGACGATCTCAAAGGCGGCGGCCTGGAGAATTATATCCGGGTCGGTCTGGTGAATCTTTTTAACCACGGGCCTGGCCTGGGCGAGCAAGCGCGACAGGCGGGTTTCGTCGCCCCACATATAGATCGCCCGACCGGCAAATTCTACGCCGACGTGTTTGAGAAACCGAATATTATCCTCGACGCTGCCGTTTAGACTTTTTTCCGTGCGTTCTGCGTTGAGTAATTCTGCAAAGGTTACGGATCGCGACAGGTAATTTTCCAGAACCACTTTCGAAATCCTGCCTTCAAATTGATATTCCCGTTTCTGGGCCGAAACCGGCTGCGCTATTCCATGGACGAAACAAGAAATCAAAAAGAGCCAGGTAGTTGCTTTCATGCTATTCATACTGCAATCCTGTAAGTTTAAGTTAATTACTTCCCTCCAATTCACCGGTTCATTATAATCGTATATGATTTGTACGACAACCTTTTGCCTTTTCCTCAGGATAGGAGTTTATCTTGCGTACAATACGTATAGCGATGTGTCAGATTGTTTGTCTGGATGGGGATCGGGCCGGTAATTTTGTGCGGATTGAAAATGCTTTGGCGGAGGCGAAACGTGCCCAGGCCGATATGGCCTGTTTCCCGGAGACGGCGCTTCTGGGCTGGGTGAATCCGGAGGCGCATGAAAGAGCGTTTCCCATCCCGGGTGAGGATACGGAACGTCTTGGCGAACTGATCCGAAAATATCAACTCTCTATATGTATTGGTTTGGCCGAAAAGATCAAGGATGACTTATATGATTCCGTCGTGCTGATTGATGATTCAGGCTGCATTCTTCTGACGCATCGAAAAATCAATCTGCTGCGGGAATTGATGACGCCGCCCTATACTCCCGGTACGGACATAAAAACCGTGGATACACCCTGGGGACGGATCGGGCTGTTGATTTGCGCGGACACGTTCAAGGAAGAGATATTAAGCCGGATGGTGGAACAAAAACCGGATTTACTACTCGTTCCTTACGGCTGGGCGGCGCCGGAGAACCAATGGCCCGAGCACGGCAAGGCTATGGAAAAAGTGGTCATAAATGCCGCCCGGAAAACCGGAGCACCCGTAGTGGGCGTCAATCTGGTTGGCATGATTTCCCACGGTCCCTGGAAAGGCCGGATTTATGGCGGCCAGAGCGTAACCGTGGACCAGGAAGGGAACGTTCTGGCTCACGGTAAGGATCGAGAGCGGGATATAATTGTTATTTCGTGTAATTAAGAAATTCCTTTTCCAGTTGCTCCTTGGTGCGGGAGCCTTCGTAGAAAAGCATGCGGTGTTTGAAGGTGGCGCCTTGGCCCGGTTGCAGAGTGAAATTCAGGTTTTTCGCATTGGGGACTTTTCGAGTTCTCTCGAAGGCGCCCTGGCCCAGCGGATTGGCGGTGAAACAACCATAACCGCGGGCATGCCAGAACGTGGGATAATTGACGCTCGTCGGATGATTAAAAATGGTTATACCGTAGGTTTTCCCTTCTTTTTCTCCCTGCAGGCGCATCCACCTGGCCCGTCGGCCCCAGACGCCGGATTCCCGTTTTTGTCCCTCGGAACTGAGATATTCTCCCGTTCCGCCATTCTCTTTCAGCCAGGGAGCGACGCGGATCGCCATCATCCCCTCTTTGGTATCGCCGAATACCACCTTTTCACCAAGAGCTTTCAATGTGATGTTGAAATCAATGGCATATTGATCGCCGCTTGCGTAGGTGCGAAAGATCATTTCCCGCTGTTCCTGGAGCATGGGTTTGCCGTTGTTGTCCAGCCAGTTCGATATCGTAGCCAAAGTGCCTTGGCCCTGGCCCTCCTTCATTTGGGTCACTTTGACGTGCTGGATTTTGGGAAAGGGTTTGGCGCTGTTGCCCCAGAAATGATCTTCATTTATGTCAATCGTGAAATAAATGCCCATGTGGTGGGGATGATCCTGTCGTTCGCCTTTGACATTTATAAAGGGATATCCCCGGCACATCATTACACTGGAGGGGGAATAGACGGGAAACAATACGGGTTTGGCCAATACGCAGCCTTTTCGAACCATGGGCTGAGCCGGATCCATGGCAAAAAGATAGCTGGTAAATAATTTACCACCGATGATAACGTCAATTTTGTTCTTTTCCTGCTTGAATTCCACCTTAGGCGCTGCCTGACTGATTCCCGGGAACCATACGCCCAACACAACCGTAATTACCAAACAACGTATGCCTTTCATAACGCTATCCTTTCCTGTTGGTGCCTTATTACGCTAAAACAGTATCTCCTTTGAAATTCTACGAACGAATATATCATTTTTCCTGCTTACCTGCAACTTGTTATTTGCTTCGTCAAGCGATAGAATATTACCCTGTTGTACCTTGATAGACCGTCAAAGGACGAAAAGGTTAGAATATCATGAAAGAGAAACGTTTCCACTTCTCCATTGCCCTGCTATTACTGGTACTCTCTGCCGCCACCGCACAGGCGGAACAACCATTTTATACTGACATTCCTTTTATACAGGACCATACCGAAAAAGTAGTCCTTGCGGAAACGACTGCAAAAGCACAACTATTCAAGGTGCGCACCGACCGCAACGACCGCATTTTGGTATTATCGAATCAGGGACTCCTGCAAGTTCATAATGGAAAATTAACCCAGGATCGTCACTATCGCCCCCTCTCGGATATGCAGATCCGGGATTTCGACGTTTATCAAAATCAGTTTGTCTATTTGACGGATCAGGCGATATTCAGTAACGCCTGGGCGGGCAAGTTCCTCGTCGTACACGAAATGCCCCAGGTTAAACGATTTCAAATGGGAAATCAATTTGAATTTCTCCTTGCCCATGATACTTCCCATATCGTCTATTATAACGGTAAAAAATTTCAGCAATATCCCGTTGCCACGAAGATTAAACAACTCGCCTTTGATGTCACTCACAATCGGTATCTGCTCTTAGGCGATAATCAAATTAAAATCTTTTCCCCGGGTCGAGGATGGCAAACGGCCTATGAAGGGAAAAATCTAACCTGCCTGGCGCTGATCGATAATAATTCCCGAATTCTTCTCGGCGCCAAATCCGGTTATCTGATCTTAAGGGCGGATACGTTTCAAACCGAACGCCCCTTACAAACGAAGCTGCCCTGGCCGGAGATTCAGTGCATTCGAAAAATTAACGATTGTATCTGGTGCGGTACGCCCCGAGGAGCGTTCGCCATCCCTCGCGACGGTCCGATTGCTTATTATGCCGGGCAGCGCTGGTTGGCGGATGATAACGTAATCGACATCACTCCGGGACCGGACCGCAGCGTGCTGATTCTAAGTTCGAAAGGATTAAGCATTATTCATTTTCAAGAGACCTCTCTGGCACAGAAAGCGAAACATTTTGATCGACTTACCCGGCAGCGACATATACGCTATGGTTTCAACAGTGCGTTTACCATGAGCAAGCCCGGGGATGTTTCCACCGGCGTCCTGATCGACCAGGATAATGACGGCTTATGGACCGCTATGTATTTGGCGGGCGAGCTGTTTCGCTATGACGTCATGAAATCCGAGGAGGCGCTGCAGAACTGCTACGAGTCCTTCGAGGCGATGGAGCGATTGGTATCCATCAATCCCCTCGAAGGATTCCCGGCGCGCTCGTTCGACCGCAGTGGGTATCAAGTCGCAGACAAACCGCGCTGGCAGATTGCCCCGGATCCGAACTGGGTCTGGAAGGCAACCACCAGCAGCGATGAGATTGTCGGGCACTTTTTTGTCTATGGGATTTTTGCGGAAATCGTACCCGACAAGCAGCGCCGCGACCGCTGTATTGCCCTCATGGACGCCATTATGAACCATATTGTCAAACACAACTGGTATCTTATCGATTACGACGGTAAGCCCACCCAGTGGGGCCGTTGGCATCCCGAATATGTGAATCATTTTCCGATGCAAGTCGGGGATCGTCGCTTGAATTCCGTGGAAATTATTTCCTTTCTCCAGACGGCGTACCATTTTACCGGCAGGGAAATCTATAAGCAAAAAGCCTACGAACTGTTCGAGAAACATGGGTATCTGGATAATATCATGATTCCGATTACCCAAATCGGACGCGTACCCGGCATTGATCTAACCACCGAATGGAACCATTCGGACGATGAATTGGCGTTTTTGAGCTATTGGAATCTCTATAAATATGCCTTCACCGACGAACTGCGCGAAAAGTTCCGTCAAACGATTAGGGAACACTGGGAAATCGAGCGGCCGGAAAAAAATCCGCTCTGGAATTTCATCTATGCCATGACCGGCGCCCAGGAATTCGATCTGCAGGAAAGCATCTGGTTTCTCCGGGAATTTCCCCTCAATACCATAAGCTGGACCGTCAAGAACAGCCATCGTCGGGATCTCGAATTCCTCCCACCCAACTTCCGGAATCAATACACCCGCCAGGTTTTACCTCCGGACGAACGGCCTATGACCAAATTCAACAATAATGCGTTTCGTCTCGATGGCGGCAATGGAGGCTATCGCGAATACAGCGGCGACATCTATCTTCTCCCCTACTGGCTCGGCCGCTACCTGAAAATTATTCGCTGAGATCCTCGACGTAAATTTAAGTATTTAGTCATTCTAAAAAACTATGTCATTCCCGCGAAGGCGGGAATCCAGGAAAAACAGTAGAGTAGGCTGTGCCTACCATAAAAAAGATGAATACCGTATCAGGCGCTGCACGACATATAAGCCTCGGTCGGCGCCTCCGCCCCTTACCCTAAAGGAGTAATTTTGATGAACATAATGATGAAACCAACTAAGGGTAATATCTGTCTCATGTTTAATATATTTGTTTTTGTATTTATACTGTACTTTCCAAAAAAATTGACATTGGTTTATCTCTTTAACAACTGATAC
>CAZNQT010000083.1:0-12248 GCA_964574885.1 uncultured Pirellulales bacterium | reverse complement strand
GGATGATCCTCCTGGCCGGATGGGCCGCGGCACAGTTGATCCGCGCCATACCCAGGATGGGCGGCAAGATCGTTTTATGCCTCGTGCTGGCAGCGGGGGGAACTCAACTGGGATGGCAGGCCTGGCGCGCCAGCTTCAAACTGTACGATAACAGCCTCAATCCCTATGTCTATGCCCATACGGATTCCGATATTTACAAATTGGTGAATCGGGTCAAAGCACTGAGCAAGAGCTATGAAGCGGGACGGAATATGCCTATCGAGGTCATTTCTCCCGGCAGCGACTATTGGCCTCTACCCTGGTATTTCCGAGGGTTTCCCAACCTTGCCTGTCGCGATCATGTGGATTTCCGTTCGCCCTTGGCGCCGGTGTTTATTATCTCTCCGGATTGCGAAGCCGATCTCATCACCAAAATTTATGAGCGAACCCCCGTCGAAGAGCGCCAACTTTATGTTGACGATTTTTATCCGGATGTTGTTTGGCTGCGGCCGGGCGTACCGTTGAAGCTGTTTGTCGCCCAGGATCTCTGGGAAACCGACGCCCGCCGACAGCAGCCGTCCATCGAGGATCTGATTCCAGCCGAGGAAAATCATGAAAAAAAAAACTGACGAATCCGGACTCCTCCTGAGTCGCGCAGACCTCCTCGCGGGTGTACATCGATTTTCGCACGAAGCGATGGCGACCGTCTTCGAGGTCTTTATCTATGACCTGGACGAGAAACTCGCTCAACAAGCCGCCTGGAATGCCTTCGAGCGGGTGGATCGACTGGAAGAGGAGCTCAGCCGCTTCCACGAAGGCAGCGACGTCTGGCGCATCAATCAGCTCAAAGCCGGCAACTGGGTTAAGGTCGGCGAAGATACCCTCCAATGTCTGCTCATCGCGCAACGAATCTACGAACAAACGGAAGGCGCGTTCGATGTCACGATCGGACCGCTGTACGCCTGCTGGCGTACCGACGAACGCACCGACCGCACTCCCACCCAGGCAGAACTCACCGCCGCCGCACAGCGCGTCGGTATGGAACTGCTCGCGCTCAGTGAGAAGGAATACGGCGTGGGCGTCAAAACCCACGGCGTTCAGGTCGATCTCGGCGCCATCGGCAAGGGCTATGCCGTCGATCAAATGGTCGAATTCCTCCGCGAGTGGGACGTTAAACACGCTTTGGTTTGCGGCGGTAACAGTACGGTTTATGCTCTGGGTAAATTAGCCGATAAAGAAGGTTGGCCCGTCAGTCTCAGCGATCCCCTGACCCCCTCGAATACCATACAGATCGTTACTTTACATGAACGTGCGATGGCCAGCTCCGGTATCTCCGAACAGGGCGAGCATATCATCGATCCCGGTACGTGTCGGCCCGTCAAAAATCGCCTGCGCTCCTGGGCGATCACCGACACCGCCGTCGAAGCCGACGCCCTTTCCACCGCCTTTATGATTATGTCTCCCGAGGAAATCGAACAATACTGCCGCCAACACCCCCGCACCGGCGCCATGATTACCTGCCGGGAACAAGATCAAACTCACACCCAAAAATTCGGCCAATTGAGATAATGATAAGCAGGGAACATGCCTGCCCGTCCTGAGGGGATTAGCCATGTACCGTAACCAATTCCGCGCCTTCTTTGAACCAGGATTTCAGTATCGTCTCATCGTTAACCGTTCGGCGAGCGATACTACGGTTTGCATCCTTAAGGCGAATCGTGGCGGTGACCAGCCTCTCTTCAAAGAATCCGGCTTCTATCAGCACGTTCCCGTCGGGATGTATGATTTTACTGTTGCCATGAGAACCGCGCAAGGTTTTTCGGTCGGCGGGTGCGTTCGACATTACGCAAAAGACGCCGTTTTCGGTAGCCCGGGCGATCGGCATGGCCTGATAGGCCGACAGTTTATCGTCACGGGTCAGGCCGCTTTCGTGACTGCTGAAGTAGCAGATTTGGGCGCCGGCAATCGCCGGCAGACGCACCAACTCCGGATACCGGACATCGTGGCAGATGATAAAACACGAGGGCGCCTGCGCCACGGAATATACCGGCAGCGCCTTGCCGGGAACGGGCCAGCTTTCCGCCAGAAACGTCTTGGAATACCGGCCCCGAACCACCCCGCCTTTGTCGATGACCAGTTGATCGTTATAGATTTTATTACCTTCCCAGTGCACGGTACCCAAAATGACGGCGATATGATATTGTTTGGAGGCCGCAATCACCTGCTCTTCCCCCCGAATGAAATCTTCCGGTCGGGCGGTTTTCCAATAATCGCCTCCGGCGTAGCCGCACAGACACGCCTCCGGAAAGGAAATCACGTCCACGTTGTCCCGGGCCGCCGCTTCAATCCACGGCAGAATTTTCTGGGTGCTTTGCGCGACATCCGGAAACGTTAAAGTCTGACAGGCGGCTACCCGCAAGGCGCCGGGACTTTTTTCGCGTATTTGATGTTTGCTAAAACTAGGCGCCCCATAGGTCCCCGGCGCGTGCGTACCGGCAAGCCAGGCTGCTGCGCCCGCGGTCCAAAAGGTCCAATCGGATATAAACTTGCGACGAGTAGGTTTTGCATTTGGTAAATCCATCCGTTCCTCCTGAGATCATTATCGATCAGCATAAGATGTTTTCATTTTAATATACATTTTTCACGCGATACAACTATGACATAGTAATTTTTATTCTATCAACTTGTGACATTATCCTTCAACCAAGATTCAAGCGAAGCACACTCTAAAGTGAAAGCCGGGGCCATATCATCGCCGATGCCCCGACGGCTGGGATCAAAACGATATATCGGATATGGCGCTTCTCGCGCATCATAGCAGAGGTACATGGCACATCCCAGATGAAGAAAAGGAATCATATATTCTGGCCAACACCAGGCAGTATCTTCAGGATCGCTGGTCATATAATCATTATAAATAGTATGAATATCTCGTCCTAGATCGTCTTTGTGTCCATCAATAAGTCCAAGCATGTCAGAGTATGGACCAAATCCACCATTGCCATAGGTTTCGTAAATCCTGCGTAAACAGCCGGGTAAAGGATATCCGGTAGCTTTTTCGAAATCAGCAAAGCTTTCAGGGGTAGGTGCCGGATACCTTTTCTCTTTCATTCGTCAATCCATATTACTTATGAATAAAAATCTTACTGAAAATCTATAGGAAGTATATACTGGTTATTTCTAATACTACTATATCAGCTAGGTTTCAGGAAAACAAATCGTAATTTATTGAACATACGGCATGCTGAAAGGCATGATTCTTACGATATAATTATATCATCCCATCGCGTGGTATCAGGATGCCTTTTCCGCTCTTTTAATGTTACGTAGGGCGATGTAAAGCGGAAAGGCGGCGCCGGGGGCGAAGGCAAAATCGATCCAAAACCATGCGAATGGAATACCGCGCAGGGGGATACAAATAACGGCGAGTATCGGAATGAGGGCGCACATGATGAGCCCGAATTGGACGATCCAGATATTACGGATAGGATTACGGGCCGCTCCGGCGAACAGGATGGCCAGCATAAGATGGGCAAATACCAGCCAATCGTACCCGTACAATAAAAATGGATAATTCGATTCCGTAGATTCCAACGCCTCGATGACCTTTAGAAGAAAACCGTGAATCGCACCGGTGGGCGAGCTTTCTCCCCAGACCGTCTGGACCGCGAATTTCAACTCCCAAACAGCCGGCCATACCGTTACTCCGAAAAAGAATAAACCCACGGCGATCAGGATCAACATCCCTCGTGCCCGGATCAGCGTTGGGGGGGAATGTGTATCAGACATAGTTAAACTCCTACAAATAATTTCTACCATATAACCTTATATATCTCTGACGATGATGCCCATTACTTTGTTTTAGAATTCCGTCGAAAAATATAGATGACCATCCAAGGTATGTTACCCTTGAGAAATAATACTCGACGCGTTAAGTAGAAACACCTGCTGTTTCCTAGCATCAATAATCCGAGTGGCAGCCACTGAGCGCAGCGAAGTGGATGGCGATTACCATTATTCGGGTGGCGGCGCCAAGCGAGTCTGCGAGCTTGGGGGTGGTGATTGCCAGGGCGCCAATAATATACATCGTTTTTGAAAACGCTTTATACTATGATGAAGATTGATTTGCTTCCAGTCTAATTGTTTTACTAGCTTGTTTTTTCTCGCGCTTCAGTATGCGTTTCACTTTCATCAGATCGTAGAGGCTCTGGAACGACGCGCGGAAGAAACGGAAGCGGCTGTCGGGATCGCTGTTCCATTCGACGGGGAATTCGCAGATTTTATAGCCTTTCGCTAAAGCGCGGAGAATGACTTCCGCATCGAACATGAAATGCTCGGATTTACATTCGGCATATAGTTCGCGTCCGACGTCACCGCGATACATCTTGAAACCGCATTGACTGTCGGTGATGGAATGGGGGATCCCCATGTAGCTCCAGACCAGCCGACGAAAAATTTTGGAAAAGAGCATACGATACCAATGGTGTTTTCGTTTGATAATGCTCTGGGGCAGTTTCCGCGACCCGTGTGCCAGTTCACACGCGCCGTTCTGTAAATACTCCAGACCGCTCAGGGCATAGTGATACGGAACGCAGTTGCCGCTGTCGGCGAACATCACGTATCGTCCGCGACTGTGCAGCATGCCCGTCCGAATCGCATGGCCCTTACCTCGATTTGGTGTATAGCGGATCACCGTACGCTCGACCTGCGCCGGCACTGCGACGGATTCCGCGATACTCGCCGTCTCGTCCGGGCTGCCGTCATCGACGACGAGAATCTCCCCCTGCAATCCTTCCTGGACCAGAAATTCCACCGCCACCCGCACGTCATCCGCGATTTTGTGATTCTCACGATAGGCCGGAATAACGATTGATAAATCCATGCTCTACTACTGCCGCTTGTATTAACTGAACTTTTGCAAAATTGAGGTTAGGCATATATTATTTAAGAAAATACCTGACAGGATTTTCTTAAATAAGAGTGTAACATACTACCATACAATAATTTGCGTTTTGAAAAGAAAAAATTATGTAAAAAAATTTTCTTTCCAAAGTATGTCTAACTCAATTTTGTAAAACTCTTATATATATCGGGATCACGCTGCCGTCGCGGGTCTCAGCGTGGGGGATTCGAGTTCTCATCGCAGGTTTTCAGGCCCACCGAACGCATAAGCACACCACTCAGCCGCGTCTATTATACGGGGTATATATATGCTGTAAAGGGGTTTACTACGGAGAAAAAGGATTTGACAAAATAGGCCTTTTCGGTGATAATTACAGGTTTATTATAAAAGTCTGAAATGGAGGATTGACGAATGAAGCATATTACACGTCGTAGTTTTATGAAGGGTTCTTTCGCCGCGGGGGCATCGCTGGTTTTAACGAATCGGACGGTTTCTGCCGCATCCAACGTACGGGTGCGCGGCGCCAATAACGACATTCGCGTTGCCGTCGTCGGCGTCGGCGGACAAGGAAGTAATCACGTGAAATATTTTCATAATCTGCCCGGTGTCCGCGTCGTCGCGGTATGCGATGCCGACGAAGATCACGTTGCCCGCCAGGTCAATAACTTCCGCCAGAAAAACGAACAAATCGTTGGTTTTACGGATGTACGTCGATTGCTGGATGACAAAAATATCGACGCCATCACCACCGCCACCCCCAATCACTGGCACGCCCTGGTCACCGTCTGGGCCTGTCAGGCCGGCAAGGATGTCTATGTCGAAAAACCCGTCTCGCACGAGGTCTGGGAAGGCCGAAAAATGGTCGAAGCCGCACGAAAGTACAATCGCATCGTCCAGACCGGTACCCAGAACCGTTCCGATCCCGGACTGAGGCAGGCGTTTGAATTTATCAAACAGGGCAAGCTCGGTAAGATTCTCTGGGCGCGTGGTTTTTGCTATAAACGTCGTAAGAGCATCGGCAAAGTGGATGGACCGCAGCCCATCCCGAAATCCGTCAATTACAATTTATGGTGCGGTCCGGCCCCGATGGATCCCTTAATGCGGAAAAGGCTGCATTACGATTGGCACTGGGTCTGGCCCACCGGTAATGGCGATATTGGCAATCAGGGCATCCACGAGATGGATCTGGCGCGCTGGGCGCTGGGCGAAGAAGGTCTGGCCCCCAGGGTTATGAGTATCGGCGGCCGCTTCGGTTACGTTGACGACGGCGCCACCCCCAACACTCTTATCGTTATGCTCGATTACGAAAAAGCACCACTCATTTTCGAAGTCCGCGGATTGCCCCGCAAGAGCGGTAGTTCCGCCATGGATTACTATCGACAAACGCAGATTGGAGTCGTGGTGCAATGTGAAGGCGGGTACTTCTGCGGAGGCGGCGGCGGTGGCTGGACCTATGACAAAGACGGTAAACGTCTGAAGCAATTCCGCGGCGACGGCGGCGGTGGTCATCACGCCAACTTTATCAAGGCCGTACGCAGCCGAAACGTCAGTGACCTCAACGCCGACATTGAAAAAGGACACATCTCCAGCGCCCTCTGCCACATGGGTAATATCTCCTATCGCATTGGCAAACAGGCCCAGCCTGGCCAGATCCTGGAAGTGGTTAAAAGTGACAGCGATCTGGCGGATTCCTACGAGCGGTTTCAGGAACACTTGGCGGCCAACGGCGTCAATCTCAAAACTACTCCCGCCGTCCTGGGTCCCTGGCTCAAAATGGATACTCAAAAAGAACAGTTCGTCGGCGAATTTGCCGACCAGGCGAACCAGCTTATCAAACGGGATTATCGTAAACCTTTTGTTGTGCCGGAAAACGTTTAAGAAGCTCTAATGCTCTATCGAAAACATGGGTGTCATTCTGGTCGCAGTGAAGAATCTTTTCTGCGTATCGTAGTACATGGCCATGCCACCTATCATTTTTTTCGTCATTCGGAATTCGTCATTGATTCGCCATTCTGATTTCGTCATTCGTCATTTTTATCTCACAACTATCCACTCACAACTCTTCCATTGATTGCCACGCTTCCGGCAGCCATTCCACCAGATCCGACGCCGTCAATGCCTCCTCCCCCATCACCGCCGCCGCCAGATCCCCTGCCCGACCGTGCGCGAACACGCCCAGGATCGCCGCTTCTAAAGCGCTCATCTGACCTGCGCCCTCCTGCCGCGCCAACAGTGCCGATATGATCCCCGTCAACACATCTCCCGAGCCCCCCGTCGCCATCCCTGGATTACCCGTATCATTGATATAGGTTCGTTCCCCGTCCGTAACCACCGTCCCCGCACCCTTCAGCGCCACGACCACTCCCAACTGTCGGGCCAATTGCTCCGCCTGCTCCGTCCTCTCCGTCGGGATCTCCTTCCGAAAACACGCCTTCCATAACCTCTTCATCTCCCCCGGATGCGGCGTCAGCACCGTCTTCTCCGGAAACGAAAATTTACTAACCGCCGACGAGCTATTTTCATGTGGCACTGCCGCCCTCGGCTTTGCATTACCGCCACCCGCCAATACTGCCGCCAAATTGTTCAAACCATCCGCATCCACCGCCAAAGGTTTCGTACACTCGCCCACGACTTTTTCCACTACCCCCTGCAACTCATTATTCTGCCCCAAACCCGGCCCCAGCGCCACACTGTCATTATCCTCTATCGCCTTGAGGATTTCATTCAGCGCCAACCGGCTTATATGGCCGCTCTCATCATCCGCTAGGGCAATACTCGTCGCACAAGGCACCAGACTCGCCGTCGATAATTGTATCTGCCTCGGCACTGCCAACCGCACCAGACCCGACCCGCTGCGAAACGCCGCATTCGCCGCCAACGCCGGCGCCCCGATCATACCTCCACTACCCCCGATGATCAGCACTCGGCCGAAATAACCCTTATGCGCATCCGATTTCCGGAGTGAAAGCTTGGGAATTTCTGTAATCAGCTTAGACATGAACAATCTTTCATTTTGCTTAAGTAATTATAAATGAATAACTTATATTTTTCTCATCTATTTTGACTTTGCCTGTGAATTGATCATCGCTGCGATATAGCCCGCCGCGAAACCGTTGTCGATATTGACCACGGATACGCCTGCCGCACACGAATTCAGCATCGTCAATAGCGGCGCCAGACCGGAAAAACTCGTCCCGTAGCCGATGGACGTCGGTACCGCTATCACCGGTACGCTCACCAATCCCCCGACCACGCTCGCCAGCGCCCCTTCCATTCCCGCCACTACGATCACGACATGGGCGCGCTGAATCTGCTCACAGTGTCGCAATAATCGGTGCAAACCCGCTACGCCTACGTCGTAAATCGTTTCCACAGCTTGATTTAACAAATCCGCCGTCACCCGCGCCTCTTCCGCTACCGGTATATCGCTGGTACCCGCCGACACCAACGCGATCAGACCTGACTTTTCCGCCTCTGCTTCCTGTCTTAAAACGACCGCCTGCGCCTTTTCCTCAAAAACCGCCTGGGGAAACTGCGCGGCAATGGCGTCGTAAGTCCCTTTCTCCGCACGGGTTGCGAGCACGTTATGACCGGTCGCAGCCAGTTTCCCGAAGATTTCCACCACCTGTGCATCCGTCTTGCCCGGACAAAAAATCACCTCCGGCATCCCGCAACGCAAACTACGATGATGATCCAGATGGGCATAATGATCCGTACCCACCGGCTCAAACGGCAGATGGCGCAGCTTCTCCAGGGCCCCCTCCACCGCCAACTCACCGGCCTTCACCTGCTCCAACAACTCTTTCAACGATTCAGTCTTCATAAGCAATCATACCCAATTTCAGATTTATACAATCCAGCTACGAAATATTGTAACCACGAAGGACACGAAGGCCACGAAGTTTTTAATTACATAAAGAATAGGTGGTGAATTTACTTAATCAGTTCCAAGTAGCTGCTGAAAGTGTTGATATTGGCAACAAAATCGGCGATGTAGATATCCTCGCCTCGTTTCCAGCGACCCTCTGCATCCTGGCGGGCAATCACGTTCTTCACCCGTCCAGCATGACTCCGCGCCCGGGCCTGGCGCTGGTTGTCAGTCAGGCCTTTATCACGCTGGGCAAGATACCTCTCCGGACCGAGCTCTTTGACCTTTTCGTAATAACGGATCGCCGAATTAATCCCGAACTCGCCTCGCCAGCCGTAATGACTCCGTTCGAATTCGCTGATCTTCTCGTATTCGTAATGGACCTTGTTCCCATCTTTACGGTCGCCGTAGATGGGCTTATTGCTGCCGACTTCATAGAGTCGTCCCCAGAGATTGGGCTTAATCTGGGATCGTTTCAACCAATCGATCGCCGCAGGAATGGGTCTCAAATATTTATCGTCTTTCGTATATAGATACAAATCTACCAGTTCCCGGATGTTGCGCGCAGTGGCGGCCGAACAGATACCCGGCGGCTCGAACGAGCGGGCCCACGCCGGTTTCATCTCTTGATCATACTGCTGGGCCCATCCCGCTTGCGGCGGCTTGCACTGCGACAGGAGTATAAAATCGCCCCCGCGCCGGGCACTGGCCAGATATTCTTTTTTGCCGTAGTATTGGTGAGCCTCCATCATAACGCGAATGCAGTCGTTGATCGAGTTGTCATTGAAGGTGTAGTGATTATAGTACCCGCCGCGCAGGGGGTACCACTGGGGCCAGGCGCCGTTGGCATACTGACTCTGCAACATAAACTTCAATCCCAGTTCCACCGACTCCGTCAGCCACGCCTCGTCGAGAATCTGATCGATCGCCATCAGAAAACTGAGAGCTTCCTGCGTGATGTTGTCGTCGAACGTACAGCGCCCTTTGGCCCGCTCGGGTTTCACCGAATCCGCTTTCAGATGATCCACCCTAACCCGATGATCCCAGCCGCCGACCTCCCGCTGTCCCCACGCCAGCGCCCGCGCCGCCTTACGCGCCGCGGTCAGATACCTTTTATCACCGGTCGCTTTGTAAGCATGCAGAAACGCCTTACCGACCGAAGGCGTTCCCGGCGGCTGTACCCAGATCTCGTTCGCGCGGGCCTTTTCATATTTCGATTCGCCGAACCGCTGTTTCATATCCAGCGAGTATATGCCCACGTACCCGCCGTTCGTCGAGATCGAGACAAGATATTCGGTCGCCTTCTCTAAAGACCGCCGGGCCTCGTCCGCCAACGCCTCATCCGCGTAAACAACCTGCACGCTTGCCCCTAATAACGACAATGCTATAAATATCCGCATCATGAATTTCGCCATAACAATTTCCCTGCTTTCCTTTTTATCTTTTTATTCCCCCAGGAACGTAAATTTCTATACCCTAATCTGACGTTGCGCCTATTCTAACTTTTGCACCAAATTTTAACCACTAACTTTTTTGGTTAGCCCCCAGGTTTACCCTGGGGGGCCATGCCCACGCAATTTCTATCACGGGCATGGCCCGCGTGAGCATGCTCTCTAACCCCCAATCTTCGAAAAACGCATTTCTCTTGATTTACCTTAAACCCCAGGTTTATAATATACTCAACCTCATCCGAAAGGGCGTATCATGCGAACGAAAAACGGTTTAACCATAATCGAACTTTTAATTGTCATCGCAATAATCGCTGTTTTAATTACAATTTTAGTACCTATTACTACACATCCACACCCGCTGTCAAAAGGCGCAGTTTGCCTTAGAAATATGATGGCTCTTACAAAAAGTTGGTGTATGTACACCGACGAAAACAAAGGCGATCTCATCGGCGGCGATATCGGGCAGACAGAGATCGACTGGATACCCAAACCTGTGGTTTCCGATCCAACGGACATCGAAGGACAGAAAACCAACATGCAAAACGGCAAACTGTGGCCTTATGTAAAATATATCGAGTCGTATCATTGCCCTGCGGATAAGCGACTGGATGATGATGGTCCGTACCTAAGCTACTCGATCATCGGCGGCCTGAATGGACAGGATCGATACGAAGAGGATACACGTAATTACAACGTGGCGACAAAATACGATCAGGTAGAATTTCCGGAAGAAAAAATTGTCTTTGTCGAGGAGGATGCCGAAGTTGGCTGGAATCCGCGCTCCTGGCAGATCTACGACCCGCAAGATCAGACAAAATGGACCTGGCAGGATCCAATCGCGCTGGATAGACATCGTGGTTGTTCTATGTATAGCTTTGCTGATGGACATGCAGAAAAATATAATTGGCAGGACGAACGTACGTTAGCTATGAGCGCACCGCCCGCCGAACCGGGCACCATGTCAGGCCATACCGTTGGTCACGTCGAACAAAAAGAAAATCCCGATCTGCTCTGGATGAAAAAAGGCTATGCCTGCCTGCCGAAAGAAAAATAGGGGACGGGTGGCACGGACAAATTCTTATTTGTCCGTGGCGAGTACTAACCATCATATGTAGCTCCGCCGCCCTCGGCGGAGATTTCTCTTCTTCGGTTAGCCCCCAGGTTTACACTGGGGGGCCTATTCGTTTTGAAAATTTGTATTTCGAAAATTCGAATTTGTTTAGGATTTCGGATTTCGAACTTCGGATTTAGTACGACGGGTACCGCCTTTCTGACGCAGCCAGAAAGGTGCTATGTTCGTGATTAACAAAACTACCCCACCGCCCTCAGTTATTTCCTGGCCTTGCTGAACAAAAATGGTATCATGTCTAATTGTAGTAAATCCCGTTTGCAACCAGGGGATATTTACCATAGAACGCCAATAATGAGCAATAGGCCATGAAGACAATTTCAATCGGAGATGATCAGGTTAAGCAGGTAACGATTGGGGATGCCGAAGGTCTGGTTTTGATCGCCGGCCCCTGCGTCATCGAAAGCAAAGACCTGTGCCTGCGCATTGCCGAATATCTCAAACCGCTCACCGAGCGACTGGGTATTGGCTTCGTCTTCAAGGCCAGCTTCGATAAGGCCAATCGCACCAGTATCGACAGCTTTCGCGGACCCGGCCTGGATCAAGGCCTGCGCATCCTCGCTGACGTCAGGCGGGAATTTGCCGTACCGGTGCTCTCCGATATCCACCTGCCCGAACAGGCATCCCCCGCCGCACAGGTCCTGGATATCCTGCAGATCCCCGCCTTTCTCTGCCGTCAGACGGATCTCCTCGTCGCGGCGGCTAAAACGGGCAAATGCGTGCAGGTCAAAAAGGCCCAGTTCCTCGCGCCCTGGGACATGAAAAACGTCATCGGCAAGATCACCGCCCAACAGAATGAACAGATCCTCCTCGTCGAGCGGGGCAGCAGTTTCGGGTACAATCGGCTGATCTGCGACGTCACCGGCATTCTGCAGATGCAGCAATTTGGCTACCCGGTCCTGATCGACGCCACCCATT
>CAZNQT010000082.1:0-12255 GCA_964574885.1 uncultured Pirellulales bacterium | reverse complement strand
CGGTTGATGAGTTTCGCTTGAAGCTGCAATCCGACCTGGAATATATCGCAAAACGCAAATGGTTAATCGAAATACGAATCATGATCAGGACGTTGTCCAAATTCTTTTTTGATCGAAATGCCCACTAAAGGGCGAGGTGATAACGAAATAGCATTCCATAGAGATGATGGGAAGTAATTATACGGAATCAAATCGGGAGAAGTAAGGAAAGGGATGGATGAAAGAGTCTGTGAGAAATATTTTTCCCGGATCGTTATGGGAGAAAGGGATATGTATATAAACGTAAAAAAAGCAGGAGTTTTTATCTTCATGCTGTTATTGTTCGCGGGGATCCCAATGGTCCAGGCGACATCCTACAGCTTTGAGCCGGTTCCCAGGGATCTATATGATTTAGACCATTGGGATTATTATGCCTGGGGTATTGATGCGAGCGGTCTGGCAACAGATCTTGCCGCGGGCGGGACCATCGACAGTGCGCAGCTTTTTATCGACGACATCAACGATTGGACGCAGGAGGATAATGACGTACTCCACATGTGGCTGGTGGATGAGCTTCCCGATGTTCCCTGGTGGGATGAAAACTGGCCTGGCGTAAGCCGGGGACGGGATGCGCAGGGAACCTCCGATATATTTGCAGACAGCGGGGGCACTTTTTTAGAGGATTGGACCGACACGACCCGGTGGCCTCAAGATCTGACTGTTGATATTCCCGTAGCAGCGTTGACGAGCTACATCCTTAACGATGGCATGTTCGGGCTCGCGTTAGATCCCGACTGTCATTACTACAACCGTGGCCTGTGTCTGACGATCAACACTTCCCCTTCGCCCCCCCCGGCAGTACCTGAGCCGTTGACGATGGTGGGTTTGTTTACAGGTATGGGCGCCCTGGCGGGTTACCTCCGCCGGCGCAGGCGAGCGTGTTGATGTGTAGGAGTTGTTGAACTGTATTTGCAAGCAAGGTGTTTTATATGTGAGTGGCGCCAGTTTTGGTTTCGAGTCCTTGTTTGAGGTAGCAAATTTGAATAAAAGAATAATGTATTTGAAAGTAACGGAAACCGTTGAACTCTCGCGCGCCGGAGTGTTCCCCAATAGGGAGGATGGCCTATGGGATAAATTTTGTAGTATGGATGAATAAGAATCAGAATCGGCTGAGCAAATTCAGTCGAACAAAATGAATGAAGGAAAGGATGGTGTATTATGAAGACGAAACTCTTAATTGTGCTGATGGCCGCAGCTTTGATGCTGACCATCAGCGGAACAACGCAGGCGTTATCATTACAACCGGGTCCCTATTTCCAAAAGACCTTGAACTACGAAGTCGGTACGTCGTATTCGGGCGGCACAAATGGTGTATTTTATTTCCGTACTGCCGCAACGTCGTATTACACTGAGGAGTATGGGCTTTTGACCTACGGTGACCGAGCGAGTGACAAGCTTTTCTCGGATGCCACACTGAGTATAGCTCACACTGCGGGATTGAAGTGCGATGATGGCACTTACCTATGGGATCCTATTAACAAGCCGAATGTCAATTGTATTGAAGACACCTTCGGCCTGATCCGGACTACGACTATCGCGGGCGGTAATGTTGCGACAGGAATTGGAGCTGACAGCCGTTTCGGTGATGGTTCGGATGCAACTCCCGTGGGTAATAACATCACTGCTGGCGCTATCTATTGGGCGGAAGGTCTTTCTGAGGACAACTACATTCGCGGTATTCTCTATGGCGGACAGGACCAGGTCGTGGAAGTTCTCGATAGCTCGACCTCAAGTTACCGCATTTGGTCCGCAGGATCCCAGGCGGATATGTATCTGATTGATGGCGATGCAGCCTATGATCCCTCGCAAAGCGGAAGTCCTATGCCTACGGCTCGAACGGCGGACGATGAGTTCCCGGGCTGGTTCGATGACACTACCGACCCCTTGATATTATCCGCAGAATTGGAGTATTTCCGATATCAGGGTTCGACGGTAGTCAATCCCCAGGGAGAACCGGTTTTCGATGGACAGACAGAGGTTGTCGCTGATTTGCAATTGGGAAAAAACGGCAGTTGGGATGACATGTTTGCAAATTGGTGGGATTCCCCGGATGCAACTCCTGCTACCTTTGATCCCACAGGTGATATGTGGCAATCCTGGAACATTGGCGATCCCTTCACCTATGGAAACGGTTGGACGGGTAGCGAGGATTCCGGCAGAGCCTACATCATTCCTGAGCCCATGACGATGCTGGGCGTTTTTCTGGGCGTGAGCAGCCTGACGGGCTATCTCCGCAAACGCCGAATGGCCTGAGGATGAGGAAGGCCAAAAGTTAATCCTAGCTACTAGCTACTAGCTAAGAAGATTTAGTTAACTATTAATACCTGGAAACCGGCCGGGAGATATCTCTCCCGGCCGCTCCGGGTAATTTAGTAAGGCTTCTTTAGCTACGGACATGAAAAGTGTGCCTGTATTCTCACATCAAGTTATCCTCTTTCCGGCCTAGATCCGGATTTCGATTTAGACGAGATCTCGAATGTGTGGTTTCATTAGGGGACGAGTTATACCACCCCATTGTAGCCGCCCGAAATGCCCGAACCGGTAACCATGGTGGCATCGATTATGGGTGCAGGTGTTCTAACCGGTTACACGCGCCGTAGGATGGAAAAAGAACGTGTTTGAACCATCCGGGTATGCCCCATAGTGATGTCGGATGGCATGATGATCTGACAATCAGGTGGAATGGAATACACGGTTTGTTTTGTCGTAAACCGTGTTTTTGTATGCGCGCTATGGATCAAGGGCTTGAGTGTACGGGTAAGAAAATGAGGTTATCATGAAGACAAGATTATTTATGGTTCTAGGGATCATGAGTTTAGTCCTAGTTATTGGACAAACGATGAAGGTAGCAGAGTTACCGGAAGCGGGCCCTTTTTTTCTTTAAAACTTTGAACTACAAAATGTCTCCATCGTACGCGGGTGGAGAAAAGGGCAGATTTTGTTTCCGCACTAACACAACGTCATATGAGAGCGAGGAGTACGGTGTATGGTTATATTAAAGGCGGTAACCTGCAGATCCATCCGGCACTCCTGTAAGTAGCTATACAGAAATAAAAGACAGCTTGGTCTGGATGGGAGTACAGGCTTCCATCCAGACCGAGAAATTTCAAAATCGATTAAAAGACAGGTTGTTAATAAGACAGATTTTATATTAGTTTTGTTTTTACGAAGCGAGGCGTTTGCGCTGTTTCCGATGGAGAACTTCGTCGAATAAATCCTCTCCCCAGCTTTGACTAATTTTTTCTCGTTCCTTATCTGTGCACTCATATATAAAGTTACTGGAGTTAACAAACAGATGTTGCAGCAGAAGGGGATCCAGGAAGGAGGATTCGGCAAGGGTATTCCAGCGTCTGACTTTATCATAATAAGGATTATTGCCGATAAAGAAATTGGTAACCACGGCGTTATCGCTTTGCTCCTCCGGCTGCACGGCATCCCAGCGTGCAAAAAACTTTTTATAGGAGTTAAGTTGCATGATGACCGGATCATCAATATTCGGAGACGATGAGCGTATGGAACCAATGGTATCAAACGAGAGAATCTCATAATACGATTGATGGCCAGGGCTGACGACAGCGATCATTCCATTGCAGCCGGCCATCAGGGAGTGGGCGAAGCAGACTCGCATTAATTCCGGCATCACGTTCGTTTTGCGATATTCGGGATCGATAACCCAATTGGTGCCTTCGCACACCTTATATCCCTCATCGCGTAAATCCGTCAATTCCTGATGAAAAGCTTTATCAGCAGGGATTCCTATCCCAGGTTTATCAATAACAGCACTGGTGACGCCGATAATTTTTCCATTCGCCTTGGCAATAAATGTCGCTGTATCCGGCATAGCTTCAAAGAGTCGTATGCGCAGTTTCGAGGCGTTCGGAAGAATGTAGCCCATTTGAATGAAACTATCATAGACCATTTGGTAGGCCCCACGAAGGTCTTCCAGCGTGGTAGCACGAGTAATGCGTATCCCTGAAGGTAACGAACCGAAATACCCCATGCGTTCCAGCAGTCTCATTCGGCGGCTTTTGCTTTTGGGCCTACCAATTAGCTCGCTCTCAGGTTTTGTTTGGGTTGCAGTCAATGTATTGTCTGCTGTTAAAGCATTCTCCCCCAGAAAGTTATCGGACGCAGGCTTCATTTATACCCCTCCTAGTATCGGAGAATCAATAAAAAAATGTTCATTTTTTCATTAAAGTTCACAGGGCAGAAATCCATCGTAAAGAATATTATGCCCCAGGGCGTTCAGGAACAGATCTTCTCCCCAATACTGACGGATCACTTCAAGTTCGCTGCTACTACAGTCCCTAAGAAGATTACTATGTTCCACAAACAGTTGGCGCAGGAACACCGGATCAGCAAAGGAGTTACGAGTGTTGTCAATCCATCCGTCCATTTGGGAATGGTAAGGGCTGCTGTCCATATAGTAATATTTTAGGACCGCCCAGTCGTCCTCAACTCCATCCTGAACCTGTTCGAATCGCTCCTTAAGGGCATCCAGCGACAACCGTACTAGTATCACAGGATCATTAAAATCCTGGGAATAACTGGTTCGATCCCCGATCTTGTCAAAGCCCAATAATTCATAGAAAGGCCGGTGCCCTGGATTAACCGATGCAATGGCATAATCACAGTCAATAGCCATAAAATGAGCGATGTAACATCGGATTAACTCCGTCAGTATATTAGTACGACGATAATCAGGGGCAATGGCTAAATTTGTAATTTCACATAATTTCCGGGCCGAACGACGAAGCGATTCCACTTCATGAGGATATGGTTTTTCCGAAGGCAGTCCGAGGCCTGGTGAGTCAACGATGACACTCGTAACCCCCACAATATCATTATCGGCTTTGGCGACAAAGGTAGCAGTCTCAGGCAATGCTTCAAATGGTCTCATACGCAAACATGAAGGATTCGGAAAGATATACCCTTTTTCCACAAAACAGTCATAGACGAGTTTGTAGGCGGTGTACAAGTCTTCGACGGTAAAGGCCCTTTGAATGGTGACGGATTTCGTGCCGTTTCGAAAGCAGCCCTGCCGTTCAAGTAATTTCATACGGCGACTTTTCCCTTTGTCGCTTGTAGAAGATATTATCGGATGCTGCTGTGAGGATGTAGCCATTTCATGCCCCACCGCGTTATCTAAAATACTGGTTTCCTCATAGAACATTTTCTGACCTCCCTCAAATTTTTGGCTAAGGAAAATATAAAATATAAAAAGGGTGTTTGCTATGAAATTGGACATGAATACTCTATACTTTCCAATTTATTTGAATCGCCTAAGTAGAAAATATGGCATAATCGTTACAGACATACTTTCTATTTTGGCGGTAGTACCAGTAACATTTTATTGAAATGTTTTTTCGGAACACCCCCCTTTAATTTCTGGAGAGATACAATGGTTGGTATGGTCCGATAAAAGTGTTCCGGAGCAACTGAGAGATGAGTTGGATTTACTTAAACGTTAATGATCGACATGGGAACTGAAAAAACACTCACAAGTTAAATATATAAAGAAATTCAAACAAATTTCAAAGAAAATAGTTTTATACGAAAGTGGTTTGTTGCGTTTTTACCTTTCATATTGAGTTGATTCTTTATATTTATGATGGTATAATTTTACTAGGTTTTCATTCATAAAACTTAAAATTTCGCCGATTTTGTTATGTGATGGATATGCTAATATGTAAGTTAAAGATTCAGAGGTCCCTGTTCCTCCCTTGCATACTAATCGCGATGCTAGGATTGTATAGCGTGCATGGAGCGGCAGGAGCAGTGTTTTATGTGGACGATGATGCAGATTTGGGCGGCGACGGCAGCAGTTGGGAAACGGCCTATAAATATCTCCAGGACGCCTTATATGATTCCGCTCTGACCGGTGGCGATACGATTCGGGTAGCCGCAGGAACCTATACGCCCGATAAGGACGAGGGGGGGAATGTAACACATACAGATCGAACGGCGACCTTTCAGTTGGTCAATGGAGTGGAGTTATACGGCGGGTATGCCGGTGTTCCGGGGCCAAATCCAGACAAGCGCGACCCGAATACGTATGTCAGCATCCTTAGCGGCGACCTGGCCGGTGAGGACGAACCGAATTTTGTCAATTATAGCGAAAACAGTTATCACGTGGTAAACGGCAGTAATACTGATTCAACCGCCGTTCTGGATGGATTCACTATCTCCAGCGGTAACGCTAATGGGGATGAAACCAACCGCTTGGGCGGTGGTATGTTCAATGATAACGGCAGTCCGGTAGTAACTAACTGTAGTTTTACCAAGAACACGACCACTGACTTCGGTGGCGGGATGTACAATTACTACAGCAGCCCGACAGTTACGAATTGTATTTTCAAGGATAATCATTCTGGCGATTACGGCGGCGGGATAGAAAATGATTTTTATTGCAGCCCGATGGTGACAGCCTGTACCTTCAGCAACAATACGGCTCCCAACGGCGGTGGGATTGATAACTTTATCAACTGCAATCCGACGGTGATTGACTGCACCTTCAACAACAATTCTGCCACGATCGGCGCTGGGATGGCTAACTGGGGCAGTAATCCGACCGTGACGGAATGCATATTCACGGGGAATAGCGCTACCGATAGCGGTGGTGGGCTCTACGACAACGACAGCAGCCCGACAGTGACGAACTGCATTATTAATGACAATATAGCCACTCTCGACGGCGGGGGGATGTATAACTATCGCGATGCAAGTCCGATCTTGACCAATTGTACGTTCAGTGGTAATGTTTCCGGTCAATACGGCGGCGGAATATATAACCATGGCGACAGTAGTCCGGTCATTGTTAGTTGTATTCTTTGGGGGGATACAGCTCCGCTGGGTGCGGAGATTTATAACCATGATGTGACAAGCGTTCCCGCAGTGAATTATTCGGATGTGCAAGGCGGCTGGGAAGGAACCGGTAATCTGGATTCGGATCCTCGCTTTGCCGATCCGGAGAATGGGGATTTTCATCTGAAGTCTAAGGCCGGCCGATGGGTTCCAGCAACCCGGTCATGGATACTAGATCCCGTGACGAGTCCGGCCATCGATCGGGGCGACCCGGCGGGCGCCTGGTCAAACGAACCATCCCCGAACGGCGGTCGGATCAACCTGGGTGTCTATGGCGGCACTACGGAAGCCAGTAAAAGCGATATGACCGTCACGAATTACCACCCGGCGGATTATCCAAGTATAGATATGAGGCTGATTATCAATGAATTGACGGCGTATGGATCATCCTGGAAGACCGGTCAGGAATGGCCTGTGGAGCCAAATCCCATTCCCATTAATTACCTCACCCGCGCCGGGTATTTATGGAAGGGCGGTGAAATTTATCACTACGATTCGCAAGAGAATCCTCCCTTATGCTGGGAACCAGGCGACAATAATCCGCAATTCAGTTTTGCGAAACTGGATAACAAGCCAGTTTATTTCTTATTCGCCGATGGACAGGCGACTATTAATCGATCCTTCGATCCGGATAGCTATACTCCCGAGCAACCCGTAACGGTTTACATTCAAATTGTACCGACAGGAGGAACATTGGTTTACGCAGTAGAAGATACTCCTCCTTCCGGCTGGACGGTGAGTAATATTAATGAAAGCGGCACCTGGGATACGGTAAATAAAAAGGTGAAATGGGGACCGTTCTTCGATGATACAACACGGACCTTCCGCTATAATGCGGTCCCTCCTGCCGGCACATCGGGCACCAAAACGTTTAATGGGATATTCTCCCATGATGGCGTCAACGATGCCATCAACGCACAGATTGAGAAAGCAGTGCCTTTGTTTATTTCGGGGTATGTGCGGACGTCGGGGGGAACCGGAATCAGCGGAGTTTTTATGGAAGGGCTTCCGGGCAGTCCTACCACAAACGCGAGCGGGTATTACGATACCTCGATATCGATTGGCTTCTCGGGTACGGTGACGCCGAGCAAATCGGGTTATACGTTCAGTCCGCCATCAAGAACTTATACCAACGTGAATTCTGATCAGACCGATCAGAATTATACGGGGACGTCTACCTATACTATTTCCGGTTACGTACGCACTTCCGGTGGCGCCGGCATTAGTGGTGTAACCATGGGCGGTTTGGGTACTTCAACGAATGCCAGTGGCTTTTATACGGCGACGGTAAATTCCGGCTGGTCGGGAACGGTGACGCCAAGCAAATCGGGATATACGTTTAGTCCGCCTTCAAGACCTTATACCAACGTGAATTCTAATCAGGCCGATCAGAATTATACGGGGACGCCTACTGCACCAACTACTTATGTAATTTCCGGTTATGTACGCACTTCCGGTGGCACCGGCATTAGTGGTGTAACCATGGGCGGTTTGGGTACTTCAACGAATGCCAGTGGCTTTTATACGGCGACGGTAAATTCCGGCTGGTCGGAAACGGTGACGCCAAGCAAATCTGGATATACGTTCAGTCCGCCTTCAAAACCTTATACCAACGTGAATTCTAATCAGACCGATAATTATACAGGGACGCCTACTGCACCAACTACTTATGTGATTTCCGGTTATGTACGCACTTCCGGTGGCGCCGGCATTAGTGGTGTAACCATGGTCGGTTTGGGTACGGCAACGAATGCCAGTGGTTTTTATACGGCGACGGTAAATTCCGGCTGGTCGAGAACGGTGACACCAAGTCTGGCAGGATATACATTTAATCCGCCATCGAACACTTATAACAATGTTACTGCCGATTATATAAATCAGAATTATACCGGCATGTTGAATACTTATACGATCTCCGGATATGTGAAGACGTCAGACGGTGACGGCATTGGTAGTGTAATCATGGTCGGTTTGGGTACTTCAACGAATGCCAGTGGCTTTTATACGGCGACTGTGAATTCCGGCTGGTCGGGAACGGTGACACCAAGTCTGGCAGGATTTACATTTAGTCCGCCATCGAACACCTACACCAATGTTACTGCCGATCATATGAATCAGAATTATACCGGTACGTTGAAAACCTATACGATCTCGGGATATGTGAAGACGTCAGGTGATACCGGGATTAGCGGTGTAACCATGAGCGGTTTGACGGGTAGTGTAAAAACCGACACTAACGGATATTATACGGCCATGGTCGATCACGGTTGGTCGGGTACGGTGGTCCCTAATAAAGTTGGTTATAACTTTACGCCCCCGTCCCGGAGTTACACCAATGTAACGGCCGATAAGGAAATTCAGAATTATGAGGGCGTATTACAGGGGCCCACGGATCTTTATGTGCCGAGTGAATATGCTACTATCCAAGCGGCCATCAATGTCGCTTTCGATGGGGATACGGTTATCGTTACGGAAGGAACGTATTCGGGAGATGGCAATCGCGATCTGAATCTACTGGGTAAATCCATCACGGTCAAGAGTAATACCGGCGATCCGAATTCTTGTATCCTGGATTGCGGCGGGACCGAAGCAGAGCCCCATCGAGGATTCTATTTCCACAGTGATGAGGACCCGAATTCTATGGTGGAAGGCTTTACTATCATAAACGGTTTAACCGGATTAGAAGGCGGGAGTGGTATCTATTGTGAAAACAGTAGCCCAACGATAAAAAGTTGTTCCCTACGAGACAATACAACGACAGGGAATGGCGGCGGGATTGCCTGCATACAAGCAAATCCGGTCATCGAACGCAGCACGATCAGCGGAAACACGGCGAGTCGCGGGGGCGGTGTTTACGGACGAGAAAGTGATATAGTTCTTGATAGATGTACTCTGGAAGATAATTGGGCTTCTCCGGCAAGCTCTTCCGGTAAAGGTGGAGGAATCTACATCGAAGACAGCAGCAATTTGACTGTCTCAAGAAGTAAACTCCTCGCCAATTCGGCCGACTCTTCGGGAGGGGGAATTTACTGCGAAGATGATTCCTTTATTGTGATGCTCAGTTCTTTGCTGAATGGCAATTTATCACCCAGCGAAGGCGGTGCGGTGTGCTGCAAGGACAGCGACGGAATTATTGTCAACTGTACGATGAACGGCAATGTCGCCAGCTTATATGGCGGGGCGGTCCGTACCCAGGGTGTGACTGTACTGGATATATATAATTCTATTTTCTGGGGCAATGTCGTTACCCATACACAAGAGGCGAGCGACGAAATTGCATTATCCTCCGAGTCAACTGCGAATATAGATTTCACGGATGTGGAAGGCGGTCCGCCGGCCGTTTTCGTGGAGACCGGCGGCACCTTAAACTGGGGGAGTACTAATATCAATATCAATCCACAGTTTATGAATCCCGGTTATTGGCTGGCAAATGAGGACGTATGGATTAAAGGTTCGTATAACTTATTACCGACTTCGCCTTGTGTCGATACGGGAGATAATGCCGTAGTTGCGGGAATGGAAACCGATATAGTCGGCAGTACGCGTATTCTGGGCGGCATCGTGGATCTGGGCGCCTATGAGTATGCCGGAGGCCTGGCGTCCTCCGTCATTAACATGAAAAAAATGAAGGTGAAAGCCGGTAAGGTTCGTGAATCGGAAGAGGGATTGTTTTCCGATTCATTTACTATCACGGGTTATTTTGGCGCCGACGTCAATTCGTTTGAAAGTGCCGATACCGTAAACATAACCATAGGCCCCTGGACGGAAACCATTAATCGCACGGATTTTGTGAAAAAGGGCAAGAAATCCAAATATCAATATAAAGGTCCTCCGGGCGGCATTACCGCTATGAAACTGGATTTCGATAAAGGCGTATTTGTAATTACCGGCAAAAAATGTAATTTGACCGGACTGACGGCTCCGGTGTCAGTCATTTTTACGTTCGGCGATTTCTATGGATACACCGTGGTGGCGGAAAGCGTTATTAACGGCAACAAACAATTACCGGTACAATTCTTAACGAGTTATACTGATTTCCTGCGGGTAGATAAAATTGCGTGTAAATCCGGAGAGGATACTCATATTGCATTCTTGTCTATTCAAGGCGCAATAACAGCGTTGGATAATATCGATCTAACCGTAACGGGCCTGATCATTGATTGGGGCGCCGGGCAATATGAGATTGCTAAGGAGAATTTCAAAAAGAAGAATAATAAATATACGGCGACAATCCCCTCTTCCGATTCGGATCCGTCCAGTGCAAAAATATCGATTGATTTTGACAAGAGTGTATTTAAAATTATCCTGAAAAATACATCAATAGTTTATCAAGTAAGTCCTGTATTGTTCGCCTTGGAATGCGGATCGTTCGACTATGGCGTTGAGGTTACATTCGAAGGGAATTGATCCTATGAGCATTTACGCCATGGGATAGATACGTCACGATAGCTTATAATTCCCACAAGTAATTATCCAGCAATATTTTCAAGTCAAGCATGTCAACATTACCATTACAATCAAGATCTACGTTCGGTATATCATTTTCCGTCAGCCATTTATGTGCCAGGCAACTATAGTCGATTAAATTTATTGCGGCATCATAATTAAATCCAGCATACTATGACTTGCCTGGGCCGTTCCCCAGCTTCTACCGTCGCCTCCCAAGGTCGCATCATCGACCACATAATACACCGCTCCTAGTGCTAAATACTGTTGTATTTTATGCTAAAATTTTATAATTGCTATAGATGAAATATCAAAATACCTCCTTGATAAGATTTTTATGTCTTATTGTCCGATAATGTCTTATCAAAAAAATTTGTTTATTTTTGTCGTTGGTAAAGATATAATAATGCAATAATTTAAGTTCGGATGATTTATCGTCGTTGGAGATGCGGTTTACAGATATCAATACTATAATGGTCCAAAGCTAGAACCAGACCAAAGCGTGGTGGAAGATTGAGCTAATGTCAAAGCTGTTCCCGAAAGGTATAATGCTGTGTCTGGGGATGTGGGCGGGAATTATTGCCTCTACCGTAAAGGCCGCAGACATAAAAAAGGTGATTAGCCGTGTACTATCCAGCGTAGTTACGGTAGTCATAGACGACAAAGCAAATCATCCTCTCGCAAATGGACGTGGATTTTTTATCGATGACCAAGGGCATTTGGTAACGAACTACCATGTTCTCAATAATCCGATTCTCATGGGGGCCTTCCGTGCTCACGTACAAACGAGTCAAGGTCGTGAATATGCCATTACCATGGTCGTCGCCGAAAATCAAGAGGCGGATATCATCAAAGTTCTGGTGGATATCCCTCGAAAAAATATTCGCTTCCTGAACATCCGTGAAG
>CAZNQT010000081.1:0-12260 GCA_964574885.1 uncultured Pirellulales bacterium | reverse complement strand
CCAATATACATAATACCAGTGGCCTCTTCGATCAGTTTCCCCGCGGTTGTTTAACCGCCGCCGCGATCGCGTCCTTTATTTTTCCCTTTATTTTAGTCCCCCAGCGGAAAAAATGGGATCCGCAAACCCGCAAACTCTTTTGGATTTGGCCTACCGTGGCTTCCGCCCCGGCCGGTTTGATCGCGGCTCTAACCGGATTACCTCAGAAATTCTATGGCAAATACGGTCCCCCGGATCCGAATATCCCGGAATGGTTCGATAGCATGTTCCTCGGCGGCAAACATAACGAACTCATGGAGCATTTCCTGGCCATGTTTATCTTGATGTATATCAGTTCACTGGCATATCGGTACTGGACGTATCGTAAACATTTAAGCAATACAAAGTTAGAACCATGAGGAAGCGTCCGCCGGTCGCTAATGAATCGAATGAAGAATATCGCACCAGAACATGTCGGCAAAATCTTGGTTCGCTGTCCGAACTGGGTGGGGGATATCGTTATGGCCACGCCCTTTCTGGATTGCCTGCGCGCCAACTTCCCGAACGCTTCTATGACCGGTATGGTACGACGATATGCCCGGGGAATTCTACAGGACGGACCGTGGTTTCAACAAATCATCGATGCCAATGACAAATCGCCGGGGGAATTGTACCGGGTCGTACGGAATATTCGTCATATCAAACCGGAGGTTGCTTTCTTACTGCCCAATTCGTTTCGTTCGGCTCTGACGCTCTGGCTGGGGGGCGCTAAAGCCATCTATGGCTACCGCCGAAATGGGAGGGGTATGTTTCTCCAAGGAGGCCCCCGGGCCCAACGCCGGGAGAAGCAGATTCTCCCCATTCCCATGACGGACTACTACCTGGAAATCTGTCGCAACCTGGAATTGGTCATTCCCGACTCTACGAATCCCCGGTTATTTATTGGAGAAGAATTGCAGAATCAAGCCCAGGCTCTGCTGAAAAAATATAACATTGAAAATTCCGACAAAGTGATTGGGCTCAATCCCGGGGCCAGTTTCGGCTCCTCCAAATGTTGGCCTCCGCCATATTTTGCCCGCCTGGCCGAATTGTTGCAGGCCGGCTTCCACGCCAAAATTGTCCTCTTTGTAGGCCCGGGTGAGGAGGATATCGCTCGTACGATCATGGATCATACTCAAGCGGAGATTATTGATACCTCGCCCGACCGCATCGACCTGGCTCTCTTAAAACCTATGATAAAACGCTGTGAGCTGCTGATTACCAACGACACCGGTCCGCGCCACTATGCCGTCGCCTTTGACGTGCCGGTGGTGGTCATCATGGGCCCCACCGATCCGCGCTACACCGCGGCGAACCTGGATAAAACGGTGGTGATACGTCGAGATCTGGATTGCTCGCCCTGCCACAAAAAAGTGTGTCCCGCCGATCATCGGTGTATGAAAGACATTACTCCCGAAATGGTTTTCGCCGCCGCCCGGAAACTTGTACCCGAGGAGGCCTTCGTATGAATCCCTGGTATTACCGAGACCAATGGAAACAGATGCTCGATACGCAGGTGGACCCGGCACGGCTGCGCCAATTGTGTCAACAGGTCTCCTTTTCCTTTATCGATCACTCCTACTATAACGATCATTACGAGAAGGAATATATTGACTTGCTGTGCGAAATGGCCACCTTCTGCCCCGATCCTCACCTTACCCAGCCTGCCGCCGCCGCCCTCTTCGGCATCATCATTGAGCAGTTGTGCGACGACTACCAGGATTTCCAGTTCGACACCTACAACCGCGTAATGACCCAGATCGTTTCCTATTGCCGCACTCTCCCGGAAGGTAAATTGTTGCATGAATACCTCAATGTTAACCATATTACCAATCAGCGCGAATTATTTGAATATGCCCATAGGGTGCATTACCAACAATATCAATTTGATCCGACAAAATCCATTCAACGTATTTTCCTATTATCACGGATTACCATCGGTGCCGATGTCGCCATTGTCAGCGTCATGACCCAGCGCCTCATGAAACAATTCCCGCAGGCGGAAATTGTCATCCTGGGCAGCGATAAGCTGAACGAGGTATTCGGCGGCAATCCACGCGTGCGCGTCCGTCCTTTGGGGTACGAGCGAAAGGGGGGATTGCTCCAGAAACTGAATACCTGGATTGAGGTATCCGATATTATCAAGCAGGAATCCGCCTCTGATTCACCCGACCGGATTTTAATCGTCGATCCCGATTCTCGCATCACTCAACTGGGAATGCTGCCTTTAGGCGCGCCTCAGAATTATCTTTACTTTAATAGCCATCCGGAATCTTCTACCGCCCCCAAAGCTTCGATTGCCGAAATCACCAACCAATGGCTGGACCAGGTGTTTGGTCCCGCCGAGTTCTGTTATCCACAGGTGTGGCTGACGAACGCTGTAAGTCGCCAGGTCGAACCGTTTGAAAATTCGATAAGAAACAGCGGCTGCCAGAGAATCGTCGTCGTCAACCTGGGTGTCGGCGGCAACGACCAGAAACGACTCTCTCTGGAATTTGAAATTAAACTCATCTCCAGACTTCTCGAAGATCCCCATACCGTGGTGGTCTTGGATATGGGTTTTGGAGACGAAGAATGGGACAGGGCCCGGCGCATCCTGACCGAAGTGCAAAACCATAACACCCCCGTACAGCAATTCCGGTTTGAGGATATGGAGCAAATCTCATTTCCTCACGGGATTCTGGCAGTGCAAAGTTCGATCGGACAGATGGCCGGTCTCATCTCCTGTGCGGATGAGTTCATCGGATATGATTCCGCCTGCCAGCATATCGCCGCCGCCCTGCGAATCACTACCTTGACGATCTTTGCCGGCACCAATAATCCCCGCTTTATTCGCCGATGGAGTGCCTGTGGTCAGGGAACCACTAAAATTATCCATATCAACTCCCATCTCGAAATGAATTCCTCTACGATTGAAGGAACCATAGAACGCATTATGCAGGAAAGAGCGATGAAAGAAAAATGAAAGTATTTTTTATCTATCCGAATTCCGGTTCCCAGGTGGGTTTTAATTATGGCGTGGCCCACCTCGCCTCTCTCTTAAAAGCCGCCGGCCATCAGGTCCGGTTCTGGCAACTGTGCGAGGACCTCGAACCTCTCCCCGATAAGCAGGAATTCATCGCCCGGATCCAAAAAGAAGCCCCCGACCTGTTGGCGTTTTCGGTCGTAACGAATCAATGGCCCTATACTATGCAACTGGCACGCTGGGGAAGGGAGGAATTAGCGATTCCGCAGGTCTGCGGGGGGATTCATGCCCTCCTGAACACCGAAGAAATTTTGCGCACCGGACTGTTCGATTATGTCTTCCGAGGCGAATGCGAAGAGGCCTTTGCCGAATTCGTCGAAACTCTCAGCCAAAACGAACCGGTCGAGTCACTTGCGAATCTCGCCTGTATCCGGGACGGTCGAGTGATCGTCAATCCGGTCCGACCGCTGCCGATTCTGGAAACTCTTCCTGGCAAAGACTACGAAATGATGGATTTCCAGAAACTCATTGATGCTAAAAACGGCTGGGTCGGCATGATTACTTCCCGCGGCTGCCCCTTCTCCTGCACCTATTGTTTTAACCATCGCATGGTGGCCGCCTATCGTCACGACCTCCAGTGCAGCTTCGCCGAACTGAACTATATTCGTCATTTCCGCGTCGATCAGATCATCCACGAAATGAAATACTTACTCGACAACTACCAACGCATCCGAATGTTCATCCTGGATGACGACCTGTTCACGTTCGATCCTCAGTACGTGAAACAATTTTGCCGGGAGTATAAAAAGCTAAGCGACATCCCCTTTGTGGTAAACGCCCATGTCAACTTCTTCAACGACGACATCGCCTGTGATTTAGCCGATGCGAACTGTCGAATCGTAAAGTTCGGCGTCGAGTCCGGCAGCCCCCGCATTCGCGATAAAATCCTGAATCGGCGCATGAGCAACGACAGTATCATTCAGGCCATTCAAACCGTTCACCAATACGGTATGCACAGCTCCGTTTTTCTCATCATCGGGTTTCCCCACGAATTCCGTGAGGATCTTTATCAAACCATCCGACTGATGGCGACGGCGCAACCTGGTCGATTTCGCTGGACGTTCTTTTACCCGTTCCCCGGTACCAAAGCCTGGCAAATCAGCCGCGACGCCGGTTATATCAATGAGGAAAAATTAAAAACGTTGAAAAATTTTACCGATGGCTCGTGCCTGGAATTCGGCCCGGAACAAAACTTATTACTTAAAAAAATCGGCCGGATTATGCCTTGGTTCGTTAATGCCGAATCCGCCGGACCTGTTGCCGATTTCTACCGCCGAAACACAGACCAAATACTCGCCCTCAATGACGAAGAATGGGAGGTTCGCTCGCCCGGACTTTTAGCCGAGGATGCCGAAATCTCCCGAAAGTTTTCCACGCAGGACCTATCCCATTACGCCGTTAAATATAATAGCTTTACGGGTGTTATCTCCGACTACTTCCTGAACGAAAAAAAGGATCAGTCTCCCCTTTCAAAAACATAGGATAAACGTATGGATATTTTCCGGGAGGGGGGTCTCCCAGTACAAAAAGAGAAGTAATAAATTACCGGCAAGTATAATTAGAAATAACTGCGAATGTTATAGGCGTCCTTTTCATGCACGTAGGGTTTCGGTTTACCGTTCGAGTCAGGCTGGGTGAAGATGAGGATGGCCTTGCCGTTATAGGGTTGGTACAGGACCAGTTCTTCTCTGCTATCGCCGCACAGATCGACGGCAAAGGCCTGAACGGCGATATGGGATTTGGTTTCGCCCCATTGGAGCTTCTCTTTGACCAGGGATTCATAGCCGCCGAGTTCCGCCACGACCTTGCCGTAGCCGTCCACCAGCGTACGATCGATGGGAATCCAGAGGGATTGTTCATCGTTCGCTTTCCAGTTGACGACGCAGGGAAAATCAGGATAGCCGCGATAATTTTTCGTATGTCGGAACGCCGCCAATTGCGTACCGTCCTTACCCCGCACGGTAATAAAATCTCCCACGTGTCCGCTGCGTAAGATGATGACTTCCTGCCCCGGCTCTTTCGCGATGAAATTACCTGCCCAGATTCCCTGTCCGTGCGGAACGTCCTTACGAGTTTTTTTCCAGAGCACCTCTCCCGCCGCGGACATACAGTACGCCGGTCCCGTCGAACAGACGCTGATTAACACTTCTTGTCCTGTGGACGGATGCACATCGGTAATTGACGTACAGTCGGCGTGCCGTTCCACTTGCTTTTCCCAGAGGGTTTTGCCGTTTTCGTCGGCCAGCAGCGTCCCGAGGATAATCTCGTCTCGCCCGTCCTCATCGACATCGCCGACGGTGGGTACGTGCCCCATGGAATGTTGGCTGCCCTTCAGTTCCCAGAGGGTATTCAACTTGCTATCGAGAGCGACGGCATAACACGGTACGAAATTGCTCGCCCCGTATTTTAATACCAGGGCCGGCGGTTTCGTTCTTTCTTCCAGAAAGGCAATTCGCCCAACCGGATGACAGCGACTCCTCCGGCCGCCGCGCACCTTCAAGTCCAAAGGCGATTCCCGCCGACGGAGAATCTTTCCGGTAGCTCCTTCCAGCACGTAAAGCATCGGTTTCTCGTCTTGCCAGAATTCCGTGATGACTTCCGCCTTGCCGTTCTGGTCAAAATCGTAAATCAAGGCAATCCCTCTCAGCGCCGGTTCTTTCCCAAATCCGTCGGGAGCGTGCTTTTTCAGCGTACGATCTCCTAATTCCCACAGGGTTTTGCCGTCATGGTCGATCGCCGCCATAAAGCCCGGCGTGGTCTGTGGACCCTCGCGATACAACAGGAAATCTACCCGCCCGTCGCCATCCAGGTCCCCCAGACTCACGAAGGCGCCCGGATATTGAGCGGTCTCCACCTGATGCCATAATTTCATACTCGCGGAGACGGACTCCTGCGCCAGGATCGACGTTCCGCTGAATATCATCAGCAACATCGTTAGCATGTAACATAAGAATTTCATATTTTCTCATCCTTTATAAAACGATAAGATAAATCACCCATAATACCACCGCCGCGGCGAGACCTTCCACCAGCGTGCCCAGTGTTTGTAATTTGTATCCCTGCTTTACGTTCATACCGGAAAGCTGCGTCACAACCCAGAAATAACTGTCGTTGGCGTGACTGACCACCATGGATCCGGCTCCGATCGCCACGACGGCCAACGCCTTGGCATGGGCCCCCTCCAAACCCAGCACGGGCAGTAAGGGAGCCGTAATTGCAGCCGTCGTAGTGATTGCCACGGTGGAGGATCCTTGGGCCGTTTTCAACGCCGCTGCCAGAATGAACGGCAGCCATATACTCAAACTCGTTCCCTCTTTGATATATCCCTTTAAAATATCCGCAATTCCGGAATTTTCCAATACCTTGGCCAGCGCTCCGCCGCAGCCGGTGATGATAATAATCGTTGCCGCCGTTACCACCGCCTGTCCCACCCAGCCGGAACTGGAGACCATGTCTTTCGTCAGTGTTTTCGGCAGTAAAAAGGAAAAAAATACTCCCAGCAGCAATGCCACCACCGGCTGACCGAAAAAGTGAATGAGTACCGCGAACTTTCCCTCACCGAACGGATGCCGGGGAAGCTTACTGATTGAAGCCAGCACGATCAGAAAAATCGGCAGCAGGATGGGAATGATGGATTTCAAAGCCGACGGCGCCTCACCGACGGTTGGATCGCTTTCGGTTACCTCATCTTTCGTTTCTACTTTAATCTCTACCCGGCGGGCATATTTCACCGCGAACATCCAGCCGGCGGCCAAAGCCATCATACTGACCAATAATCCCCAGAGAATCACCAATCCTAAGTCGGCATTAAGATACTTCGCTGCGGCTATCGGGCCCGGCGTCGGCGGGACCATAGTGTGCGTCGCGTACAAGCCTAGGCTCAATGCCACTACACAGGCGGCCAGTGAAATGCCGGCCTTGCGCGCTAGTGTTCTTGCCAGAGGTGACAAAATTACGAACCCGGAATCGCAAAACACCGGAATACTTACCAGGTACCCGATCAGACTCATCGCCCCAGGGATATTCTTTCGACCCATTCGTTTCAGAATGCTTTGGGCCAGTTGCAGTGCGCCTCCCGATTTTTCCAAAAACGTACCGATGACCGTACCCGCCAGGATCACAATCCCGATATAGCCGATCATTCCGCCAAAGCCCTCATTGACCGACTCCACGATCTTTGCCAGCGTCATTGTACGGCACAGGATGCCGTACCCGAACGCCGACAGCAACAAAGCCAGAAACGGATGCAGCTTCCACCGCGTCGTCGCTACCACAATAAATACCACAATCAAAATTAAAAGTATTACTAGCCACATTGTACGTCGAACGATAACGTATTTGTTATCAGAAAGACACTATAAATTTCTAGCCTGTCCGTTTTGCGGTGCGTATCTGCGGATATTGCCTCATTGCGAATCACTGGCATCAGGGACTCTAACCGACAAATTGACCCAAACTTGTGCATGACGATATAACGCCCGATCCAGTCGTTACCATAGTCAACAGTAACAAACTATTCTATTTCACCTATCAATTGAGTGTCAAAGCCTATTGGAGATGGGGTCTTAGATCTGGAATGTAGTTCCACCGCTATTACATTTTTACCCGTATTCAGTAAATCTAAATTTTTACTAATATTAAAACTCTCATATCCTTTTGCGTTATGCTGTCCCGCAAGGGTGGTAAACGTAATAGTACCAATGGGAAGAAATCTTCGTAACACTTCTTGCCCATTAATATAAACCATAACGCCATCTTGATAACCAATATTTAAATGTAGGGTTGTTAATGATTTTTTATCGTTTTCTGAGAGTGAAAAAGTATGACGATAATATGTGGTTATGCGATTTGGATCAACTATTGTTTTTACAGGAAGATCATATCCAAATGGAGCTTTGCCTCTTTTCCATAGCAGTACGCCATCGTCAAGGGTGTTCCATGATGTTGAGCACGGTCCCTTATCATAGTAGGACCAATTAGATTTTTCCTCTACCATAATAAGAGGTTTTAACGCTTTGGATACTGCCGGGTAATTTTTATCGATATAATTTCCATTATTTTTTATGATCACAAAATGATCAAGTATTCTTTCCTTGTGACTAAGAAACAGCCCATCAATTTGATTTTTTGATAGATCCAAAATAAGGGATCCATTAACTTGAATACTTTTTGCCATTACCGGATGGTTCATTTTTCCATTTAAATCTAGTAAGCTGGCACTGCCTGCAACAACATATAATGTTCCTTTTTCCTTGTTCTTCTTAAAAATATGTTCTCCCTGGGTTGATACGACTCCGGAATCAACTATATGATGTGGTTTAAATGTTTTAGAGTCGCCGTAATGTCCGTGAATTAATAAGGAACGTTCATATCCATGACTATGACCGTTCAATACTAAGTCAACATTATATTTTTCTATGATGGGGACAATTCTTGTTCTCATATTGATGAGTTCCTCTTCTTCGTCAGAATCATGCCCCCCCTTAGAATAGGGTGGATGGTGCCAAAATACTATTTTCCATTCTGTCTCTGTTGCGCGAAGATCGTTTCTCAACCATGTAACCATGGGTCCACTGGGTGAAGTATCCGCACCTTCCGTGGAATCCAATGAAATAAAATGTATATCATGATTATAATCGAAGGAATAGTAACTTTCTGTCCCTGAAGGGATTCCGCCAAGTTCACCATTGGTGGGAAAAGAGAATATATTGTAATATACATAATCAAAACCGAAATGATGTTCGTGATTTCCAAGGGTAGAAAACGAACACATACTATGTAAATAGGAACCGAAGATATCAA
Organism: uncultured Pirellulales bacterium; assembly: GCA_964574885.1. Lineage (GTDB taxonomy): Bacteria > Planctomycetota > Phycisphaerae > Sedimentisphaerales > SM23-30 > JAFGFX01. The sequence goes on along the minus strand of CAZNQT010000081.1, from coordinate 3,415 downwards.
AAAAGCCCCCTTGATAATCTTTTTCGGAACCATCCTGTTGAGCGTTATCGCCTAGTAGTAGTATCAACTTTTTAGTTTTATTATATGATCTATTAAAATTCGTAAATGCTTGAGCAACCCTTCTTTCAACTTGGGTTCCCCCTCCGGAATCTCCCAGAACCCAGATTAGGGCATCTCTTCGAGTCGAAGAGTCAGTAAGAAAGGAATATTTGATTTCTCCTGAATAAGGCGATGGATAGCCCACGGAATAAATATATTGGGTATTTTCCATGAGATGTGTAAACGTGTGTTCGTGATCTGTTTGTGTTTTGTTTGAATGTATGGTTTCAATTAATTTGCCCTGCTCGTCAAAAAGATTGGCATAAGATTGCATGGCTTTTTTCGTTTTCCATTTGATAGTAACTTGATCTTTTCCTAATTTTTGGAGATAGGGTCCGCGTATTAATTCTTGTGAGGCATTCGTTTGGGCAGGGACAAACAAGGAAAATATGAAAATAGAATTAAGGAACAATCGTTTCATATTGTATTTTATCCTTTTGTACTCATCCATTGAAAATTTAATTTAAACGGATGAAAAGAAATGGGATTTTTCCAGACATAAACCAGTGGTGCGGGAAGGCTCTCATAGCCGTCTGGCGGCGTGTTATGGATGGAATAATATCTTTTTTGGCTCTCTTTATGAACATACTCGTAAAGAGGAATTAATGCATTTTTATCCATAGACTCTGTAAACGCTGAGGGAGAAACTCCGTAAAAAATAAATTTATGATTCGTTGATGACGTTGGGGACAGTGTTAATTGTATGGAATCGATTTTATCATTGAGAGTCTCATACACGCCAATCGTTCCTTTACGTGGGCGATCTGGAGCAAAGAAGGGAACATCGTGAATTAGGGTATAATCTTTTATGGCCGTTTTTGTCCGGAACTGTATCTTCCCATTTTTCCCAAGCATTGAATATACGGGAACTGGTAAGTATAGCCTTGGATCTGATAGATCGAGAGAATACATAATTCCATTATAATCGTATCGTGGGATATTTACTTTCATGCCTGAAAACTCTGAAGTAAAGGTTCCGGCAAAGTAAATAATTTTTCCCTGTTCTTTATCAAACTTTGGATACTGTGCGGGAAGATAAAAAGAGTAATACTCGTTATGTTTAGGATCATCATGAAGAATTGCATGAGTGACAATTTTTTGCCCATACACCCAGGGGCCCAGAGCTGTATCGCCCTCAAAATACCAGATTTCGCCAAGAGGGGAGAGGCCCCTTTTTTCGACGCGAATCGAGATCCAACGTTGCCGGTATTGATTCCAGTATATGGTCCCGGAATGAGATTTGATAGATTGAAAGGTTGTAGGAGATCTTAAGTCATACCATTTTTCCTTGGTACGAAGTAGCCCTGATTGAATCAGTGGTTCCATTTCTGTTTCGCGCATCGGGGAGGTTGCTTTCTTCCATCCCCATATAAGTGTACCATGGGGATCACGATCCATAAGGGACTTTTCCTGGTTATATTTCGTTCCTTCTTTGAGACAAGAGAACGCTTCCCAAGTGCATGGATCGCATGCAGATTCAAGCGTTACAGGGGTGCGAATACTTCCCCAATTTGCGCCAAAAGAAAAATACCCTGTTTCATTTATATGGTACGTAAAGGCATAACCCTCAATATCCATGATGTCGTTCAGTGGGAGCTTGCAATAGGGATCAAAATATTCAGTTTGGTCATTAAAAACCACGATCCCCTTTTCCTGGTTGTCAAATCCATTAATATAATTGGCAAACAGGATTTCTTGATTTGTTTTGCTGTCTCGACAAACTCTGGGAGCGATTAACCAAATAGGTTTTAATTCAGAATTAACCATTCGTCTTACTTGTGTATCGTCATCTCTGAAATATTTGAAGCGTATTCCTTTGTCCGGATCTAGTCCACCATGACGGGGAAGTTCCGAAGTGGCGGCAGTAGCGCGGAAAATGCCCAAGGGAAAAGAACGTATAGCGGTGTCCCCCCAGATCCAGAACATCTTATTTTTATAATAGACATTTAAATGTCCGTCCTGTCCCATAATGGGAGAGGTATGAGCTTGTCTCATAGCGGGGCAGGAATGCCCCAATAAAAGGCTATCCCGGAAAATGCCCTCACCGGTGAAACGATAAAGTCTTTGGGCTATATTGATTCGCTTCATGCGAATTTCAACCTGTTTACCGGGAACGGTTTGGAAACGTTCTCCCTGAAATCCAAACCATTCATCTTTAGGAAATTCGTATCCAAAACTTTCAATAGTAAAGTAAACATCCTGGTTCATTAGCTCTGGTTCGTAAAAAGCAATCCTGCCAAAACTGTCCGTCCAGTATGAAATGCCATTGGTTGTGGTTAACTTTACTGCAGGAATCCCCCTGTGGGTATCTTCATCAACAACCTGAATAGAAAAATAGGTTCCCCTTCTTCTATCAGCACAATTTGCTGAACTGGTTATTAAGGGAATTACCATGAGACAACTTGAAACTAATAAAATGAAGTACTTCATTCTTATCGCCTGCTTAACAGCCTTTATTTATCCATGAGAATATGTCATACCCGGACCCATTATCCTGACAAAAAACTAGGTTTCTCATCTATATTCGTCGTTGCGAGCAAAAACCTGACAACGCCGACCACATCCTCGATAGGCACTTACGAAATCCACTGCTGACCACTGCCGATTTTGCCGCCCAAGAGCCTCTTCAAACTGAAACTTGAAACCTTATACAGGATATACCAGATGATTTTAGTAACCAAATAACTGGTAGGCCCAGGTTCCGAAAAATTGGGTTTGTTTTGTAATTTTACATATATGCTGCTTGGGGCGGGACTTATCCCCAGGCCGGACAGCGAGAATTTAGGCCGTAACGCGTAGATTGTTGGGAACTTTGGTTTCTTGCGAATCCGGGATTCTATGGCGCGGGACCAGATAGGTAGGCTCTTCCTTACGCATGATACGATAGAGGGCGCCGACTACCCTGGGGCTGGAATAATTTTCCAGGACCTTTTTACAGTTGCTGCGAATAATATTTCGCGCTGCGCTGCGGCGTCGTTCCGGTCGAAACATCCGCAGCGTCGCCCGCAGGGGAGCGCTGTTCTTCTGCAGGACCATGCGCAGGTATTCCGGATCGTCCAGTTTCTTGATTTCTGCCAGGCGGCGATTCAGTCCTCCGTCCGGTGCGTCGGCGCCCAGGTCGGCATAGTCGCTGCCGTTCACCAGCAGCACCGTGTAGAGGTGATCCAGCGAGAGGCCCGCTTTCGTGAAATCCATCGTTATGGAGGGGAGGTTGCGGCCAATGACACATTTCTCCATGACCCAGGGTTCGATGAATACGAAACCGAATCCTTCCAGAACCGACGTCGTTACCACCATCCGGGCGACCGAATACATG
>CAZNQT010000080.1:7826-12322 GCA_964574885.1 uncultured Pirellulales bacterium | reverse complement strand
CTTTCAGGGAGCGTTTCAGTTGCAGGTGAATCCGTCGGCGGCGCGGGCGGGGGGGTTGTGGCAGAAATTTATCCGACGGGCGGCGGCGATACGGTTCGGGGATGAGCATGGCGTAGTGGATGTGCTGGCGACGCTGGTGGATGAGAAAATCGGCAGTTGCGGGGAATTGAGCGAATGGGTGGAGGGTCGGACGTGGCGGCTGGAAGTCGATGATCATCTGGATGAACTGAAGCGCTGGAAGAAAGGTAAATCGGTCGATGAGAGCACGCTGGGATCACCGGAATATCGTGCCAAGCGAGTATTCATGACAGAATTTGTCAAGCTGCTGCACGAGATGGGCGCCCCGGAGTTTGCGCGGCAGTATGAATGGAGCACGTGCAAGAGTCAGCCGAACTGTTTGAAGCGGAAGGAAACGGAGAGGGATCCGGAGAAGGGGTTGACGGCGGTGGATTTTCGAGCGGGGCTGGCGCTGCTGCCGTTTCTGCCGATGAGTCCGGGCGATTTCAAGTTGATCGGCAAGGGAGTGTTACGCGGCAGTCTGGTCCAGTTCGATCGGGGCAGTTTGAAAAAATTACAACAATACGTCGAGGCTCACGCCGATGCGTTCGGAGATATGCAGGAGTCGCTGACGGAATTGAAAGAGGCGGAGCGGATCTATCGCGATTCGATTCCGGATATTACCCATAATCACATTCGGCTATTGGGCAGCGGTCGGTTATGGTCCACGATGTTCGAGAGTACCGTTACCAGTTGGCGGATTCGCAATCTGGTTGATGAACCCCAGTTTCAGCGGCTGCGAAATTCAAGAAAATTGACGTCACTATTCATCCTGCTGGGATGGTTATCGAAGCTGGGTACTTTGTCGGCGGTAGTTGGGATTCTGGGTGGGATCGGACTGGGGATTGCGGTTCTGTATGGATCTCGCAGTAATGCACTTAGTTCTTGGGGTACAGTGGCAGGGATAGGTATCGTCGGTGGAATTCTTTTAGCATTCGTGACCAAATTTTTACGTCGGATCTGGGGTCGGGCAGATTACCGCCGACATTATGCGAATTTGCTGGGGAGTTGGGATTATTTTCAGCGGGCGGTACGGGGAAAAATAGCGGAGAAGCTAATCGAGTGGTACCGAGACGGTCGCGTAACTAAACAGATGGCATTGCATCTGACACGCGATCCAATTTGCTTTCTCGGACTCCAGGCACTTCGATTTTTACCCGGAGGCTCCTCCCGTAGTAAACAAAATGAACATTCTATATGGTGTCTTCTCGGTCAGGCAATTCCAGGTATTCTGCCAGCGAAGCTGCATCGGATGTTGACGGATTGGAACTATGCGCGGAAGGCATTGGCGTTTATTTTCGTTCGGCCCTTCCGGTTGTATTTCAACGCGGCGCTGCGGGAGCAGTGGCTGCGGGATATGGTGACCGAGGGACAAAAGAATCATCTGCTAACGGACGAAGACGCGGGCATCATCCTGGGTCAAATCAACGAGCCTTTCATACAGAAGTACCTGAAGAGTCTGGCGGTGCACGTGTGTACGCTGCCGGTGACGCAGGTGGTGTCGGTGATGGTGGCGGTGTGGTATAAGTTGGCGAATCAATTGACGTGGGTCGAGGCGTGGGATGAAATGCTGCTGATTCTGGCGGCGTTTCAATTGACGCCGATCTCGCCGGGATCGTTGTGTCGGGGCTTGTACGTGGTGTATCTGGTACTTCGAGAGAAGAATGTCAAGGATTATAATATCGCGGTATTTTTGGGATTCTTCAAGTACGTGGGGTACCTGGCGTTTCCGATCCAGATGGCGTATCGGTTTCCGGTATTGGCACGGTTCATGGCGGCGCACTGGGCCACGGGCGCGGTTCATGCGGCGCCGGTGTTCGGGGAGCGGGGTGCACTGCTGGAACACGGGGTGTTCTCGGCGTTTTATAATTGGCCCTTAACGATTCGGAGGCGGATGCAGGTACGCGCCGAATGGCGTAAGCAATTGAGGCCGCGCTCCTGGCCGGTTGTCCTGTGGGCATTGATAGGCAGCGGATTATTTCTGGGGATCGACGCGATCTTTTTGCATCGAGGTCAAGGATTGCCCCGTCTGCTTGGCGATCTCTGGTGGGCAGCAATCCTGATACCGGCGGCAGCGGGTTCGGCGGTGACGTTGAGCACCGGAGGCACGGCGCTGGGTCGGCGGATCGCCCAGGCGGCGGTCTGCGGATTTCTGATCGGTCTGTTTTACGCGACCGGTCACTCGGTGATAGACCGTTGGGAGGATATGTGGGCGCTGGCGGAATACGCGCTCTGGCGGGTGTTCGTGTTTGCTATTTTCGCTGCCCTTGGGGCAATTCTGACGGAGTTGAGACTGCCAGAACCCAGGGGGAAATGACGAATGACGAAATTCGAATGACGAATCATTAACGAAGAACGAATGCCGAAGAAAGAGCATGGTTATGCGAAACTTAGCCATGCCACCTCGGAGCGGGACAAGAAATAGTACGAATTCGGGATACATATCGATAGCAAATTTCTTCCCTGGACCGGTCAAAATCCGGCAAACAAAATACTTGCCTGTCTGGGAATTAGGGTGGTATAATATAAAATTATTAAAAGTAGTAGTAGATGAGACCAGGCAAGAAGAGGAATGACGCCAGCGTCAAAAGCGCAAAGCGATCGCGATATTCACTGAAATCGTATGTTTTTACGGTCGCTCGTGACTTTTGGCAGTAACATCAAAATTTGGATAACGGACAATGGGTACGACGTACGGATCGTTTTGTGACGATTTTTATGTAAATATGAACCTGAATACGGAACTGGAACTCCCGCGGGAGCGGGATACGATCCTGCACTTTTTCGAGCGGATTCAGCGTCAGTTTCCGACGATGAATACGTTCTATCAGCGGGAGACGGGGGAGTTCTGCCTGGAGGAGAATCGGGAGACGGGCAGTTATCGCTGGGTGACGGTGGAGCGGGATCGGGTCAGCAGCGGATACGTGAATCCGGAGACTCTGGAGCAGGTGGACGAGCAGCATCGCCTGATTCTGGATCTGGCGCCGTTTGCATTGGGTATAAGCACTCTGGACATTGATTCGCTGGACGTGATGTTCGGGATGGATTTCGATTATCAGGGGAATCACGATGAAGTGCTGGCGGCGGCGTTATTCGGCGATACGCCGTTTGGACTGCTGCTGGATCTACCGGAGGCCAAGCCTTTGGGATTCGATCCTTCGATCCTGATTAGTTTATCGAGCGATTGTCGTCTGCAGGCGAAGATTACTCTGGAGTCGCGGACCGGGGCGTATCAGATTCGTACGGGGAAATTCAAAGAAGAAGACCAGATCAGTCTATATTTATCCATTCGTCAGTATCCGGATCCGGCGGAGCCCTTTTCCAGCATCGAAGCGTATCTGCATCAGCGTCAGCTTTGCGAGGACTTGATGAACGATAAGATGATCCCGCATTTCGTGACGCCGATCACGGGGGCGATCGCGCAGCGGTCTTAGCTTTACCCGCCATCGCATCCATCCACCTCGCAGCCTCGGTGGCTGCCACCCCAGGAAGTTGTAGAAAAAAACAAGCTCGCCGTTAACCGAGCGAGCTTGTCATCTTAATTTGGGCCGTTACTACTTTATATACCAATGTTTGGAGGCAACGGCCGGTCCCGACTGTACGGGACGTACTTTTGGCTGTCCCGTTCGACGGGGCAGTCCTTTATACCGGGGCTGTCAGATACGCAGCCCCTAACTCGATATATGTTTCTCGTTTAGTAAAAGCTCCTATTTTTTCGTCCGGTATTAGCTCCTGCCCGGAAATTCGTTTTTTTCCCCACAGCCAAAGAGCGCGCCGTTTCGCTTACGATAACGGCGTTTCCTATTCAAGTGGCTGCGTCGGGAACACGACGCAGCCGCATATCTTTACGCACTGCCCAGCCCGAAGGGGGCAGCGCGAAAAAGGGGCGCTCCGGTTTTCTCCCATGGCTGCATTCGAAAGAAATCGCTCTTATTATTGCTCGTACATAATTATCAATTCAGAGTGATACGAGCAACACTGCCCAGCGAATAACTACTAAGATCAAATCTTCGATTGTAACAATGACATTGTAACACAGAACGAAGGGGAAAGCAAGTATTTTATCGAGATTTTTGCAAATTTCGCGGGCCGCCCTGTCCCAAGATAAACGGCCTACAAGCCATAATCGGCATTATCAGTACCGATAACTTAGAACTGCAAAACCAACCGACCCGCGAGGGCGAAAGTGTCTCATTTTGGTCGTGGGAAACGATTTTATGGGACATTTTTCGATCAGGCCAACTGTCGTCGCAGTTTATTCCGACAAAATATATATCCAAACAGGGCCTTGCAATTGTGGCGAAGAAATGGCAATATAGTGAAGTTGGAGAGTTTAACACGGAAGGTGTAGGAGATAGTAAAATCATGGCAGTAGAAGCAACCGGAAGTCGATATACGCGAAACACGAATTACATTATCGGCATCGTATGTATCCTCGT
>CAZNQT010000080.1:0-7816 GCA_964574885.1 uncultured Pirellulales bacterium | reverse complement strand
CTCGTGGGATTGTACTTCTTTTATGACGGCTGGTTTGGCTCATACCGCGACAAAGAGCTTGCAAAAAATGACGGTCAGCCGACAATGAATCTTTACTTCAATCAGTACATCATAATCCCTTTAGCGGCGATATCCGGGTATTTTATCATTGCCGCGAAACGATTGCAATCCAGACGAATAGAAGCGGATGATACCGGTTTGTCATTCTCTGACGGTTTGAACATTCCTTATACGAGCATCAAACAAATCGATAAACGGTTTTTTGAAAAAGAGGGGCATTTTACCCTGGAATACGATGCGGACGGTTCGCTCGAGAAAATAAAATTAAAGGACCGCAGGTATGACGGTCTGGGATTGTTATTAGATGAGATCGTCCGTCAGACGGGAGCGGCGCCGACCGAGAGAGAATCGGCAGAGGATAAAGAATCAAAGGGAGCAGAGGCGTAAACAGATACTCCGTTACAGAAGTAATGTCGGGCGCCCCCAATAAGAAATCCTAAGTCCTAAACAATATCGAATTAGTAAAATCCAAATGACTCAAACAGTTGTTTTGAGAATTTGAACGTTGAAATTTTGAGTTTGTTTCGGATTTAGAACTTAGGATTTAGAGATTGTCTCAGGATGGATTCACGGCCACAACTCAAACGCGATAGTCAAGTTCAATACTTAAAAGGCGTGGGTCCACGGCGCGCCGAGTTTTTCGCGCAACTGGGGGTGCGGACGGTCGCGGATCTGTTAGAATATTTTCCACGGGATTACGAGTTTTTGCCGCCCCTGACTTTGATGGGGGAAATGAACCCGGACCAAGATGTCACGATTGTCGGCGAGGTGATCGACATGCGCTATGTCGGTCGGTCTCGACCTCCGCGACTGGACCTTACGCTACGGGATAATACGGGATTCTGCCGGTTGACCTGGTTCCACGGGGGGTATCTGCGTGATAAGTTTTTGCCGGGCGACCGTATTGCGGCGTGGGGAAGAGTGTCTCGTTATAAAGAAATTCTGCAACTGGTGAATCCGCGTTGGATGCATGTTGAAGGAGTGGAGGAAATCGAGCAACGTCAGAAGGCGGGGGAGGCGGTGTATCCGGCCAGCAGTGAACTATCGAGCGGAGAAATCGCTCGGGTGATACGAGAATCTCTGGCGTCTATGCTGGAGGTGGAAGAAGAACGGTATGGGCAAGCCTATCTCCACGAGCGACATTTTCCCACACGTCGGCAGGCGTTGGGATGGATCCATCGTCCGCAGGATGAAGACGCGATCCAGGAAGCACGACGACGGTTAGTCTATGACGAATTGTTTTTAATGGAACTGGGGATCGCTCTGCGTCGGGAAAGGCTGCAACAAACACAGCCGGCCTATCCTTTGCAGATGGATGAGGAGTTGGATCAACGTATCCGCCGACGGTTTCCCTTTCTCTTAACGGCGGATCAGGACAAGGTGATTGCGGAAATCGCAGGGGATATGGCACGTGCGCAACCCATGAATCGTCTGCTGCAAGGGGACGTCGGTTCGGGCAAGACGGTGGTGGCTTTGTATGCGACATTGCTGGCCGTCGGTCGGCGTAGGCAGGCGGCGATCATGGCGCCGACGGAGATCCTGGCCGAGCAGCATTTTAACAGTATCGAACGTTATCTATGTGATAGTCAGGTGCGGCGGATTCTGCTGACAGGGGGATTGACCGGCGGCAAACGTACGGAACTTCTGAGACAGATCCGGGAAGGCGAATTCGATATTGTGGTGGGTACGCAGGCGCTGTTGCAGCGGGACGTGGAGTTCAAGAATCTGGCGTTGGCGGTGGTGGATGAGCAGCATAAATTCGGCGTGCGTCAGCGAGAGCGAATACGCAGCAAAGGGCAAGGGCCCGATGGTAAGGACGTGGCGCCGCACTACCTGGTGATGACGGCGACGCCGATCCCGCGGACGCTGGCGTTGACGGTATTTGGAGACCTGGAGGTATCGACGATCAAGCATCTGCCACCGGGTCGCCAGGCGATAGGTACTTACTGGTACCCACCGGAAAAATTGCCGGACGCGTACGAGTTCATTCGCAAGAAAGTTAAGCAGGGCCAGCAGGCGTATTTCGTCTATCCGCGTGTGGAGGAAGAGGCCTCCGAGGATTCCTTTGGGGACCCGTTAAAAGCCGCTACGGCAGAGCGGGAACTACTGCAAGCGGAAATTTTTCCGGAGTTCAACGTGGCGTTGCTGCACGGTCAGATGGATCGTGAGTCGAAGCAGCAGATTATGGATGATTTTCGGCGCCGGAAGATTGATATCCTGGTGGCCACGATTGTGATTGAAGTGGGGATCGATGTTCCCAATGCGACGATCATGGTGATCGAGCATGCCGAACGTTTTGGCTTGGCGCAATTGCATCAACTGCGCGGCCGTATCGGTCGAGGGGAACAACCATCTTACTGTCTGTTATTCGGCGAGGCCGGCACGGAGACGGCGCAGCAGCGACTGGAGATTATGACGCAGACAAACGACGGTTTTCGGATCGCGGAGGAGGATTTACGGATTCGCGGACCAGGCGAATTTTTCGGTACGGCGCAGCACGGACTGCCGAAATTGAAAATTGCCAACCTATTAAAAGATAGGGACCTCTTGCAAATGGCCCGCCGTGATGCGTTTGCTTTGGCGAAAGTCGATCCGGAATTGAAAGCAAGGGAACATCAAGCGTTACGCCGTGCACTGGCGGAAACGTTCGGGGAAGATCTGATCCTCGGGGACGTCGGATAATTGCTATTGCAATTCCCCCTCGAATTTAGGAACATATTGCGTTTAGGCAGAACGAAGAAAGTAAGGATAATCTTACGAATAGCTTACCAGCGAAAATCCGAAAGTATCTAGGCGTATGGCTGACAGTGACGGCAGTAGTCTTGACCCTGTCGTTGCTCGCGGTGGAGTACGGATTTACCCGTCGGATTTGGGGGCCGGGTAATCTGCACATTTTAGAGATCACCGCCGCCTGCATCTATTGGGCAGGCAAGATATATTCCTGGGCCGTCACGCCCCGCCGTGATTTTCACTGGTCCCTGATCGTACCGGATATAGGATTTTTATCGTTGCTGATTTTGGGTCTGTGGATCGGTCCGCTCGTCGCCGCGAATCACTTTACCGCACGTACCATACGGACAGCGGTTTTTCACATATATTTATTTACGATAGCGGCACTGCACCTGGGTCGCTTTGTCGTCGCGGCGGCGGCGGCAGGTCGGACGCCCACTCGCATATTGTTGATCAGCTTCTTAACGATCATTATAACGGGCGCATTGCTGTTAATGCTGCCGGCGGCCCATCGAGGCAAGGAATTGTCCTTCACCGATGCGGTATTTACCGCCACCAGCGCCACCTGCGTTACGGGACTGATAGTGCAGGATACGGGCGGTGATTTCACTCGTTTGGGTCAATCGGTGATTCTGGTGCTGATACAGGTCGGCGGACTCGGTATCATGATCTTTGGATCGCTGTTCGCGTTGCTGCTGGGCAGCCGACTCACCCTGAAAGAAACGGTGGCCATGCGGGACATCATGCACGAACAGAGTCCGGGACGGATCGGACGAATCGTGGTGTTTATCTGCTTATTTACCTTTACGCTGGAAATCCTTGGCGCGATCGGTCTTTATGGGATGTGGCAGACGGATGCGCAACGGGGAGGACAAATTTATAAAAGTATCTTTCACGCGGTCAGTGCGTTTTGCAACGCGGGTTTTTCACTGCAGAAAGACAATCTGGAGTCCTACCGAGCTTGCGCCCGGGTCTATTTGATCGTCGCTCCTTTAATTATCATCGGCGGATTCGGTTTCCCGGTGCTGGAAAACCTATGGGCCCTGCTGCTGGATTTCCTACGAAAACGCAAGACCCAAGTCACCAATGAAATCAAGACGGTTCGGTTATCCCTCCACAGCAAGATCGTGTTGTCCACCAGTCTCATTTTATTGTCGTCGGGTTTTGTGATGCTGCTGGTCCTGGAGTGGATTCGACCCGACGTTAGCTCAAAGGATTTTACCGGTTTTGCCTGCCTGGATGCTTTATTTAATTCCGTCACGGCGCGCACGGCGGGCTTTGATACCGTTTGTACGAAGGATCTCAGCGCCGCCTCGAAATTGGTATTGATCTTTCTGATGTCGATAGGGGGTTCTCCCAGTTCGACGGCCGGCGGGATCAAAACGGTCACGTTGGCGGTGATGGTCCTGGCGATCATCGCAACGATCAAGCGCCGACAGGAAGTGCAGATTTTTCGTCGCACGATCCCCGTAATGATCGTTCGGCGGGCCGCAACCATGATTCTGCTCTACGGACTGCTGCTCTGGATGTTAACGCTGATGCTGACGATCACGGAGCACAGCCTGGGAGTGGATATGCTGGATTTGTTGTTCGAGGTGGCCTCGGCCCTGGGGACGGTAGGTCTCTCGACCGGCGTAACGGGCCACCTGACGGTTGGGGGCAAGTGGGTGATCATCCTGGCCATGTTCGTGGGCCGTTTGGGTCCGTTGAGTTTGTTGGCGGCGTTGACCTTCAACGCTCGTCCGGTACACTATGAATATCCGGCAGAACCACTGGTAGTAGGATAGTGATGTATAATATAAATATCGCACCCAAGGAAAATTACCTGGTGCCCTGGTAGAAGATTAGACTTAAAGAAACAGGAGTGTATCCATGCCGCGAATAGCCGTTATCGGATTAGGTCGTTTCGGATCCGAGTTGGCGCTGCAACTGACGAAATCCGGCGTCGAAGTCATTGCGATCGATAAGGAAGGCAAGCTGGTGGAACAGTTGGCGTCTGAGGTAGCGGTCGCCGTTCGCCTGGATAGTACGGATGAGCAGGCCCTGCGCGAACAGGGGATCGACAAGGTCGATGTTGCCGTAGTCAGTATCGGCAATAATTTTGAAGCGAATATTCTTACTACGGTGACCCTGAAATCGCTGGGGGTGAAGTGTATCTGTTCGCGGGCCGAGGAAGAAACGCACGGCAAGATTCTGAAGCGCATCGGCGCCGATGAAATTATTATCCCCGAAGAGGAGTCGGCACAACGGTGGTCGTTTCGGCTGTTGGCACCGCAGATCGGGGAGAAGATGGAGTTGGCACCGGGTTTCAGTCTGGCCCGCTATCCGGCGCCGGATAGCTTCGCCGGTAAGAGTCTGGTCGAGCTGCAATTACGAAACAAGTTTCGGGTGAACCTGATCGGTCTGCGTCCACATGGCGAAATCACCGACGAAGAAAAGAAAACCAAAAAACTGATTAAGATACCGCAGCCGGAAACCATCATTCAAAGGGGCGATATCCTCTGGCTGGTCGGCGCCGACGAAGACCTGGCCAATTTACCAGATAAATAAACGCCTTCCCCGTTCCGAAAGAAGCGTCTCGGAACTATTGCCGACTCAATCATGGCAATGAAGCAGGATTTCTATCAACCGGATTATGGCGTAATGTTGTCATCGAGCCACGTAGCCGCTAACAGGCTGTAATCCACCAAGTCAACAATACAATCGCCGTTAAGGTCGCCACCCGGCAGTGAAAGACACACATCAAAGTCTCCTCGCATCGAATCAACGTGGATACCACATCGATAACCCGGCCGTTTGTTCGGGACAGTCATCGCATCATATAAACTCTGAGACAGAGTAAATGCGACAGTGTCGGTATTGTTATCTTCCCAGCCGACCGTGGAATCGGTTTCGAGTGATCCGGTCACGCCCGGTCGCATCGACAGCAGCACCGTATCATCGCCGGAGGCGGCGCCTTTCGCGATCACCTCGAACGGATGGGACGTGTCTGTCAGCGTGACCTCATACCGCTGGTTCAGACGCAGCAGTAAAGTGGGATTCTCCTGCCCGACGGTACCGAAGGGAATATCGCCAGGGGAAAAGGAATTTAAAATATAGGACTGGGTAGAATTGTTGTCGAACGTCCAAGACACCAGCGGGTCGGGATCGATAAAGGTACCCGATCCAAAGTTAATCTTGACATCGGCACACCACACACTGACAGCGTTATATCCGTCCAGCGTCGTTGGGCTGCTCAAATGAAGAACCAATTCATCGTCATTACGTGGCGTTCCCGACAGCAGCGGACCGATGGGGATGCCACTTTTAAATGCGTCCGAGCTGTCTTCGGCGCCCAGATAAAAATACACCGCGGGACCGCCGCCATCGTAATAGAAATGTTCGACAAGAATTGTGTTTTCGTCAACAATGGTCACGGCGCCGGAGACATTATGATAAACTGTACTCAATTCGGCCTGATACCCCGCCCGGGGATAGCTCGCAAAACCGGAGACGCTTAATCCCAGCAACATGACTGCGCTGAGTAAAATGTTTGTCGGCATGCTCTGAGATTCCCAACTCCATCGATAATTTATTTTCCTCTTCATCAGTGTTTTCCTTTGTGTAGGTACTTTTATAAGAAGGTTTTAGATAATATTACCCCGATAACCATGCCCGATTACACAGGCGAGCTATTTTATCTTTATTATACAACATTATTATATAGCGCCCCCCACCAACGGGTCAAACTACGTAACGATATATTTCATCTTTTATGGTATTTTCCGGTGTTTTCGCGGTCCCAGGCTCGACGGAATTCCCGACGGGGAGATTATTATACAGGAATTCATTTGACGTTCTGGGTAGAATATCCGTTTGTAAAAGGCGTACCGTATAGAACTTACGTAAAGTTTATTTTTCGGGGGGCAGGGCAATGAGTTGCCCGGCACGGATCTGGTCGGGATCGGGCAAATGGTTGAATTGGGCGAGGCGTAGATAGCCTTCGGTGTTGCCGAGGAAGATGCGGGCGACGTTGCCGAGGGTATCGCCGGCGCCGATGATATAATAGTCCGGCCGACGATCAGGCGAGCGAAAGGAGCCATCCGGATTTTTCAAAGGCGTCATCGGCAGATAGATGAAATTGCCTACCGGTAGTTGATGAGCATTGGGCAGCACATCTCGATTGGCGGCCAGGATTAAGCGCCAGTGGCTGACGTCACCGTAATATTGGCGCGCCAGAGAATATAAGCTATCCCCCCGCTGGAGACGATGGACCATTTGTCCCCAGTGTTCTTTTTCCGAGGTCTTCGTTTCGGAGGAGGCTCCCGAGTGCCGATTCGGGAGATTGATGACATCGGGATATTTGGGATGGTACCAGGTATCGTCGGTGGGGATGAGATTTTTCAAGGGACGGTAGGGCAGATGTTTTAGGGCCTGTGAACCCGAGGAGTTCCTTTGCGACGCACAACCCGCTGCCCCGATCAAAGCAATTCCCACGATTACCCCGGATCGTATCCACATTGGAACAAATCTCTTAGTTTCTGTAGATTCGTATCGAATTTATAACCTATGGCGCCCTTATCGTTTATTGACTCTAATCGGAAACCAGGGGCACGAAACGACAATAACAGAGGAAATTTCTTTTAATCTTTTTTCCCTGTTTGTGAAGCTGAAGCAATTCCTGTCCTCCCGAGGCGCCCACGGGCAGCACCATCTTACCGTCGTCGGCCAACTGTGCGAGGAGAGACTGGGGGATCTCGGGGGGCGCAGCCGCTACCAGAATGCGGTCGAAGAGCGGAGGAGAATCCGGTTGTTTTTCCAGCGGTTGGGGCCAACCCCACGAACCATCGCCTACATGATACTCCACATTCGTAATTGCCAGTTCGTCCAGGATTTGTCGTGCCCGGCTTGTGAGTGGTTCGATTCTCTCGATGGTGTACACCTTGTGGGCCAGTTTGGCGAGAATGGCCGTTTGATAGCCGCAGCCTGTGCCGATCTCCAGAACATGGTGATGCGGCTGGACGTCCAGTTTTTCCGTCATTAGGGC
>CAZNQT010000079.1:0-12515 GCA_964574885.1 uncultured Pirellulales bacterium | reverse complement strand
ATCGAAAATTGGGGGGATTCGGATGCCGGGCCCTTTGAGGTCCAATATTATTTCTCCCTCGATCCCGAAATCTCTCCCGATGACCTTCCCGCTGGTTCCCAGACCATCGACCTGGTTGCCGCTGAATCCAACACGGGGATCCTCCAGTACACCGTCCCCTTGCCCAACGAGCCTCTCGATCCCGAAACCAACATGATCTTCATCCTGGCCCATATCGATGCCGCGGACGCTGTTGCCGAGATCGACGAATTCAATAACTATATGGGGGATTGGTACGGTCCGGATGTCGCCGCTTCCGACCTCGTCGCCTTCTATGCCGACGCCGGGTTCGAGGCCCTCTGGAGCGATGACCTGACCGCCAACGAAATTACCGTCTTCTATGGACTGGGCAACTTCGGCAACCAGGATGCCTCCGAGGTCCAAATCGACTTCCTGCTTGCGCCCATTGATGCCGATCCCGCCCAGGCCTTCCTCCTCGGTTCGCAGACCATTCCCAACCTCACCGCCGACATGGATCATCAGGATCAAATCACCCTCGCCCTGCCCACGCCCGCCGAGGTGCCTTTCATCCAACCCGGCATGGAAGATGGAACCTTTATGCTCCTCATGCGGATTGATCCTTTGAATAATATCAGCGAAATTTTTGAAGACAATAACGACTTCTTCTCGCCCTTACGCTTCGAGAGCCTCCACGGTTTAATCGAAGTCACCGATTCTCTCAACGATCCCTATGATCGCATGATTGACTTCGGCCCCGTACTCTCCGGCCAGCAGATCAACTCCTTCTTTGACGTTGTCAATAATGGCATGGGACCTCTTAATATTACCGGCATCGACTCCGACAATCCCGAATTCAACGTGGTTCTTCCTCAAGATGTTACTTTGCCTGTTACCCTGATGCCCCAGGAAATGATGACCTTCGAACTCACCTTTGCCTCCGAACTCGAAGGCTACCAGCAGGCCGTGATTTCCATTTTCAATGACGATCCCGGCATGGACCATGTCCAATTGAACGCCTGGGCCGATGTTGCCGGCGCTCCCATCGACCTCACGATCGACGCCCTCGCCGCTCCTCCCGCCGCCCACTGGACCGAGGCATTTAATCTCAATCTCACCATCAGCAATCTTGCCGACGGGGACGCCGCCGGCGACGCCTTCCTCGACATCATGCTTACCGACTCCTCCGACGGCGCCGGCATGGTCTTCCCGTTGGCCAATATGCCCATTGCGCCCCTGCTCGGGAACTCTACCATTGAACAGCAGATCGAAGTCTTCCTGCCTGAAGTCTCGCCCTTTGGCTATGGCGGGCAGTTCTTCCTCCTCGCCGCAATCCATCCCACCGGCGCCGACTTCGAAGAAAACTTTATGAATAACGAATTCTCCGTTCCGGTCGAAATCACCAGCCAGGCCATCGGTAAACCCGACCTCACCTTTACCTTCTTCTCGACGCCTCCCGAAGCCGCCTGGGGAATGGAAATTCCTGTGGACCTGGCTCTCCGCAACATCGGTCTCGCCGATGCCGAAGCCTTCAACATCCGCTATTATCTCTCCGCCAATGATATCCTCGAAACCAAAGACGTACTCCTCGATGAGATCACCATTCCTGGATTGAGTGCCGATTCCGAAATGTCCAATTCCCTCATGCTGACGCTGCCGCCCGACGGCGCCTCCGATGGGATTCATTACCTCATTGTGCAAATTGACGCCGATAACGCCGTCGAGGAAGAATTCGAAGAAAACAACCTCGTCTTCGCGCGATTCCAGCTCTCCAGCGGACCTTCCATGGACCTGGCGCCTCAGGCGCTTAACGTCCCGGCCGAAATGATTCTCGGCGAGGAATTCGATCTCCAACTCCTCGTCGCCAATCTCTCTGAAGATCCCGCCCAGGGCGTCCGCGTCGAGTTCTTCCTTACTCCTATCGATCAAAATGCCGACGCCTTCGACATGTTCATCGGTTCTATGATGATCGACTCCCTGCCGCCCAGCCCCGATGGACAGCCTATGACCTTCGACTTTACCACTATGCTACCGTATGGCATGGTCGAGCCGGGATTCGAATATACTATCGAGGCCATGATCGACGCCGATCAGATTTATGAAGAAATCGACGAATTCAACAACCGGATTGCCAGTACGCCGGTAATGGCCTCCGCCGGCGAACTCGACCTCCTCGGCGATCTGCTCAATCCGCCCACCCAGGCCGCCTGGAACGAGTCCTTCAATCTGCTCCTCAACGTCAGCAATATCGGACAGATCGATGCCGCTCCTTTCTACATCGATGTCTTACTCAGCGCCGACGACGTACTCGATGACACCGATTTCTATCTCACCAGCGATATGGTCTATGAACTGCCCGCCGAAGAAGGATTGAATACCATCCCCCTCACTTTCGAGGTATTCCTGCCCGAGTTCCTGCCCTCCGGCGATGGCGACTATACCCTCTTTGTTAATATCGACGGACCGAATTTCGTCCCTGAAACCGATGAACTGAATAACCTCCTCGCCGCGCCCCTCAATATCACCGGTACTCCCGACCTCGCCGTCTTCTTCGAACAGGTGCCCTTTACCTCCAACTTCGATCAGACCATCGCCATTTCCGACGTCGTTGAAAACTGGGGTACCTCCCCGGTCGATCAATCCTTTACCGTCAAATATTATCTTTCGCTTGATCCCTTCTTCGATCCTCAGGACGTCGAACTCGGCACCCGCACGATTGCCTCGCTGGCTGCCGACGCCCAGGATCAGGCCCAAACCGAATTAACGCTCGCTCAGCCCCTCGATTGGCCCGACGAAGGTATGTTCCATCTCATCGCTGTTGTGGATCCGACCGACCAGATTGAAGAAACCGACGAAGAATTCCTGCCCGCAGGCGATATCCAACTGAACAACGTCATGGCCGCGCCCATTGAAATCATCAGCAGCGGCATGCCCGATCTCCTGGTCGATTCTCTTGCCTCCATGAACGACGCCGCCGAGTGGGGTCAACCTGTCTGGATTCAGTATGTCTTCGATAACGTTGGTACGGCCGGCGCCGACGCCTGCGTCGCTACTTTCTATCTCAGTGACAACCTCTCCATCACCGCCAAGGATTACTCGCTGGGGCAGATTACGATTCCCGCCCTCGCCGCCCAATCCTCTCTGGAAGATGTTGCCGAACTCACGCTGCCCGACGAAAGTCCCTATGGAACCGACGGCGAATTCTATATCGGTGTCCGACTCGATACCGACGGACAAATCCCCGAAATCAACGAAGAAAATAACCTCGCCGTCACCGACGACGTCGTCACTGTCGGCGACGTCATCACCGTGGACCTCATGGCCGCCTTCGTCGATGGCCCGCCGTCCGCCATCCCCGCGGAACCCCTCGACATCTATTACGAAATCTATAACGCCGGCGCCAGCGCCGCCGCCGCCTTCGATATCGACTTCTATCTCACGCCCGCTTCTACCGGTGCGGCACAGCCGCCCTCGGCTGTGTACGAATACATGCCCGAATTCCTGCTTGATGAAAGTTCGATCCTGCTCGGAACCGAATCCTTCGCTTCCCTCGGCGCCGAAACCTTCCAGGCCAATTCCGCCCAATTCATCCTGCCGCAGGAACTCGATCAAGCCTTTGGACAATCCTTCTTCGTCACTATGCTGGTCAATCCCGACGCCTTGATCGATCCCGAATCGACCGCCACCCCCGAAAAATTATACGACAACAACGTGCTCACCAGCCTGCACGCCTTGATCGTGAACGAACCCACCCAGACCGACGCCGCTCTCACCAGTCTTTCCGCTGACGCCGAAGCCAATTGGGCAGATACCGTGACCGTCCAACTGGAGGTGCAGACTACCGAAGATCTTGACATTGCCGATATCGCCTTCTATCTCAGTCGTGATGGTTCTCTCGACGACGCCTTTGAATTGGCGCGAACCTCCGCCGACGCCTCCGCCGGTCCGGCTGACGTACAGGTGGATATGATTCTGCCGCAAACTTCTCCCTTCGCACGCGACGGAAACTTCCAGATCATTGCTCTCGTTGATCCCGACAACCTGATCCCCGAAAACGATGAGATGAATAATTTCTTCGCTACGCCGATCAATATTGGCTCCGGTAAGGCCGACCTTGTTGCCCTGAGTATCTCGACCGATCCTCGTGCTGCCGCTGGCGACGTCCTCGAAGTCTATAACGATATCGAAAACGTCGGCTCCGAAACCGCCGCAAACTTCGATATCTATTTCTACCTCACCGACGCCGCCGGAACCGTCGATCCGGCTACCGATACCCGAATCGGTATGAGACATGTTACTTCACTACCGGCCGACGCCGTCAACTGGACCATCTCCAACCTCACCCTGCCCAACAATCTCGACGACGGTACTTACTATCTCGCCATGGTCGTCGATAAGTTCGACGATGTCGATGAGTCCTCCGAAACCAACAACAACATTGTCTCCGACAAACCGCTCAAGGTCAAAACCATCACCGTCGATCCCGATGAGTACGAACCCAATAATTCCAGTGCCCTGGCCAAGACCTTAACCCTCGATACGGAGGGAACCATCGATACCCTCGAAGCCACGCTCCACAATAACGCCGATCGCGATTACTTCACCTTCACCACGCCCGCCAATGCCAGCGGCTTTGCCAAGATGACCCTCCGGCCCGACGAAACTCTTAATGCCGCTCTCATGATCTACAACAATAACGGCGTCCTCATCGGCGGCGCCGATAACGATCCCGCTTACGGCGGTCAGGAAATCTTTAACTCTTTCAGCTTCGTCTCTGGACGTGCCTATACCCTCCTTGTAAAACCCATAGGCGAGTCCTTTGGCGCCTATACCCTTGATCTTGAACTTGGCATGGGCGCCGCCGGCGATCCCTATGAAACCAATGACACCGCTGCTGACGCCCACTATCTCGGTAAGGCCGACGTCGCCCTCACCGATCCCAGCATCCATAACGCCACCGATATCGACTTCTATCAATTCGCCATACCCGCTACCTCCACCGGCCAGGTCAACGTCTCCGTCTCCAGCGCCCCCACCCTCGATGCCGTATTGCAGATATACGATAACCAGAATAACCTTATCGCCAGCGCCGACTCCTTTGGCGCCGGCGCCGCCGAATTCATCGCCTTCGAGGGAACCGTGGGCCAGAAATACTATGCCAGAGTCTCCGCCTGGGCCCAGAGCACCGGCGGCTATGATCTCGACCTCGCTTTCACGCCCGCTCAACTCCCCGACGCCTACGAACCCAATGACGACGACGCGTCGGCTCACGACCTCGGCAGCGAGCCCGTTTCTTTAACGAGTCCCGGGATCCATAATCCGACCGACATCGACGTGTACGCACTCACCGTGCCTGATGGCTTCTCGCAAATTGAGATTATTGTCTATCCTTCGAGCGGTCTCGACGCCGCTGTCTCCTTCTACGATTCCGCCGGCGATGACGACTTCATCCGCTTCTCCGATCGCGCCGGCGCCGACGGTTCCGAAACCCTCCTTGCCGACGGCCTCGTCAAGGATCAAGTCCTTTACCTCGCCGTCGAAGGCGTCAACGACACCACCGGCCGATATGCCCTTGAAGTCTCCTATGGCAACGATGTGGTCGGCGACTTCGCCGAACCCAACCAGGTTAGCACCAACGCCTTCCCACTCTTCCTGCCCGCCGATGGGCAATTGATCTTACCCGACCTTTCCCTCCACAACAGCGCCGACCGTGACTTCTACAGCTTCGTCGCCCCCGAAAACTCCGACGGCACTGCCCGCATCCAACTTAAACCCGCCGATGATGCCGACGCCCTTAACGTCTCCCTCCGCCTGCTCGATAGCTCAGGTACGGCCATCCTCACCACCGATGCCGCCGCCGCCGGCGAGACTGAAACTCTCAGCCTCTCCACCGGACTGGAATCTGGGCATACCTATTTCATCGACGTCAACGGCTGGGGAACCACCGGCGACTACCAACTCTCCGTCAAGACTCCTGTCTCGACCGAACAAACTACTGTTTTACAAAACAAACCCAATTTACTCCTCCCCCGCGCAAATGCCTGGGGCATGAGCAGTTATGGCTACCTGCCGGATTCCTCCGCGGCCCAGATCAAGATCGTCGAGGAAATTGGCAATCCCAACGACGATGACCTGTCGTTCGGGACGGTTCCGGTCGGTTCGGTCGGAACGGGTCAGGTTGTGATCCTTAATACCGGCGGATCGGCGCTCGAAATTACCGATATTGCCTCCGATAACGGCGTATTTACGGTATCGGATACGACGGCCAGTATCGCTGCCGGCGCGTCGCAGGTGATAACGGTGACGTTTACGCCGATGCAGATGCAGTTGTATTCCGACGCGACATTGACGATTACCTACGGCGACAGTAGTGAATACGCGCTGGCGCTGAGCGGTACGGGAACGGTCAGCACCTCGAAGCCGGATATTTCGGTAGTGGATACGCAGTCGAGTGCGTTGAGCCGGATCGACTTTGTGGATACGATCGTCGATGGCGCGAGTACTGTGACGTTTGTGATTTCCAATACCGGCGCGTCCAACCTGACGGTGACGTCGGCGTTGATTACGGGTGCGGATACGGATTCGTTCCAAATCCTGCAGACGAACCTGGCGAACAAATCTTCGGACAACTACACAATCACAGCGGGCGGTCAGCGGGCGATCCAGGTGCGTTTCCTGCCGACGGCAACAGGCAGTCAGGAGGCGATACTGACGCTGACGAGCAACGATCCGGACGAGTCGTCGATCCAAATTCCGCTGTCGGGCTCGGGCGTGGCGCCGAATCTGATCGTGGATTTGAATCCTGCGGACAGTAACGTTGCAAACGCCTTAAATCCGCTGGTGGCGTTCGGGCAACAAGTGGCGGACGGCGCGGGCGGCCAAAAGGCGGAATATCCGATCAATATAGTCAATAATGGGACCACGGATCTGACCATCAGTTCGATCACGTTCACGCTGGCGGCCACGCCGTTCAGTATCGAAGGGGATGGGATTGATTTGAACGGCTTTACGCTGGCGGCGGGCGAAACCATCGCGGCACGACTCCTATTTGACCCGGATCTATCGGCGGGCATGGGCGGGCCGTTGACAGACAGCACTGCTATGGCCGACATCATGACCGTCAGCAGCGACGATCTGGATACGCCGGTAATGCAATTCATACTTTCAGGTCAGGCGGTCGAAGCGTACGTGGAAACGGTCGATGAGGGAACACACAACTTTACCTATACCGATCCGGACGGGGACGTGATAGAGGTCCAATTCGGCAAGGAAGGATCGGCAGACTTTACGTTCGACGGCGAGAGCCTGGTCTCCGTGAACCTCAGTTCGATTGTCATCACCGGTTCGACCTCCGGCACCGGTTTGACCATTCGCGATACGAACAGCGAAGGCGACGGCGTCATCAACATTGGCACTATTATGGCGGACGGTGCGTTCGGCACCCTGTCGGTGGAAGGCAACGTGACATCGTTTACAACGGGCGGGGCGGTGAAAAAGATTGACATCGAGGGGACGCTAAGCGGAATGGATGCGGGAGGTCCGGTATCGAGTCTGCAGGCCGGTACGCTTACGGGGACGGTGACGGCGAGTGCGTTCGGAACGATTGCCGTGGAAGGGACCATCACCGATGCCGATATCACAGCCGACGATGGGGCGGAAGGGAATATCAAGAAATTCAACGCCGGCGGGACGATGAGCAACAGTACGCTGACGGCGTTGGAGATCGGTAGTTTTCTGGCAGAAGATGCGGTGAGCGATACGACGGTCAACGCCCTAGGCGGGGGGATCGGCAAGTTAACACTACAAGCGGGGGCCGACGGCCTAACGGTCAACGCGTCTGAAATCGGTTCGATCAAGGTAGCCGGTGATTTGACAGACTGCGACTTCAACGTTCAAGGTGCGTCAGCAGAGATCGGCAAGGTCAAGATCAGCGGCAACGCCGACAATACCAACTTCCAAGCAGACGGTCCGATCGGCGGCATCACGGCGACGGGTAATCTCGGGGGAGAGATTACGACCAACCACGCAGCAGGAACGATCAAAACGATCAACGTGGGCGGGGATCTGACGGCGGCCATCACGGCGAATGATTCGATCAAGACTATCAAGGTCGGAGGGAACATCAACTCGACACTGTTGCAGTTGATCAACACGGCGAGCGAGGCGAGTCTGAAATCGCTGACGGCCGGCGGAGACGTACATATTACCGATCTTTCCATAGAAGGTGATTTGAACAAGTTGAGCGTGGGATCGAAGAAGAGCGCGGGCGATCTGAGCGGATCGCTGGATGTCGCAGACACGTTAAAATCGCTGCGCGTTTATGGCGATATCGAGGGCGACGTCTCAGCGGGCGTGTGTCTGGGTAAGGTGCAGGCGACCGGTTCTCTATTAGGCGAAGCGGCCCTGGCCTGTGAGACGGGCGATATCGACAGCGTACAGTTCGGCGAGCGGATCTACGGAACGATCACGGCGAACGGAGGTTTGGGGGCGGTGAAGAAAATTGATTACACCGACAAGACCTTCCGCGATCCGGATACGGAGCAGGTGAATCTGCCTCGGAATCATATCATCGCGAACTGGACGGCGCCCAAGAGTAACTCGTCGGTGCAATTCGGCGGCGATCTGACGCCTCGATTGTTGCAGTCGCTGCAGGAATGCTTTCCGATGTTTGTGTAATTCCAGTTCACCGTTCACAGTTGTCAGTTGCCAATATCGCGGACTCGGGGGGCGTCACCCAGCCGGGGGGCAATGACTCATTTCCTAAATACATTGAATCTATGAATTCCCATGCAACCATGCTCAAGAGTACTTGAGCATGCCACCCGACCGAGATATTAAGGTAGGCACAGCCTACCCTACGACTGAGGGTGCGTTTTACGCTTTAAGGGCTGCCAGCAGGAATAAGAGGAATTCGCGACAGAGAGAACCGTCCGAAAAGATTCTTTTTATTCTGCTAAAAGCCCTCAGGCGATAAACGCCATTTCCGATTCGGGCATACGTCCTGGTGAATGCTCACAGCCAGTTTGTTGTACATCAAAGTTGAATCCGCATAAGAATAAAACGCTGCAATTCACAGGGATTTTTACAAAATTGGGTTATCAGGATGGTCGATATTGGATATAGGAGATTTTACAGAAAAACATAGCGTCCCTTAGTGAGATTGCACCTCGTACGGGACTCGGAACGAGCTTGTTCCTTATTTAGAGCAGGAAATATCGGTAGTGAGCAAACCATTACAGGACGTGCCGGATAACGAGATCGATAAGCCAGAAACGGATAAACCGATGGAAGAACAGGCGCTAAGCGATATGCTCCTGGGCTACCCGTGCAATCAGATGGGATTTCTTCCCATTCCGCTACAGTGCATCCCCGCTGAGTGTCTGCGGGACCTGGAACTTCACTTATTTAACGGACGGTCGTATTCCTTATATCGTAATATGGGCATCAAATTCGGACCGCGCGATTACCGCCGGCTCGTGCGGAGCGGGGTAGAATTCATCTATATTTCGGTCAAGGACCATATGCACTATTATAGGACGATCGAACAGCATTTGGGGAAAATCATCAAAAATCCCCGCGTTCAGATCGAGAAGAAATCCGAAATACTCTACGCGACGAGCCTGGAATTAGCGCACCAGCTTTTGAATAAGCCCTTAGGGCCCAAAGATATCGAACGGACGGACAATGTCGTCGATAACATGATAAATTTCATCATGCAGGATAAGGCGGCGTTTAGTAAGCTTTTCGAGGTGTCGAATCATGACTTTTATACGGCCACTCATATGGTGAATGTATGCAGTTTGACCCTCGCCTACGCTCACCAGATGGGGATTCATGATAAGTCGATGCTTCGAATCGTGGGCACCGGCGCCTTACTCCATGATATCGGCAAATTATTTGTACCGATGGATCTGCTGAACGCATCCTCTCCCCCGTCGGAGGAAGAGATGACTCAATTACACGGTCACGTGGAGCAGGGATGTGAATATTTAGGCAAGCTCAATAATATATCGAGCGAGGCCATGATGATCGTGGGTCAGCACCATGAGCGCATGGATGGATCGGGGTATCCGCGCCGTCTTCGGGGAGGCCAGATTTCGCTATTAGGCCGGATCGTCGGCATCGTGGATACGTTCGATGCCATGACGTCGGTACGGCCCTATCGCAGCAATACGTATTCGGTGGAGGAATCCATGCGGAGTCTCTACGCGGAGGCCCCGCAGAAGTACGATCTCACCATGGTGCAGGCGTTTGAGAAATTAATCCATGCGACGCTGGGCATCGGCAAGATCCCAGGGAGGAATTCCTTCACGGCGGAGGACGACCAGTCGGGTCTGTACTGGTTGATTGCCTCCGGTTTTTCCGAAAAGCGCAGATACGTGCGACATTATTTTCGCATGGAAGCCGATCTGCGAAAGATCAAACGAGTCAACGACAGTCCCACGTTAGGAAGCGCAGAAAAAGTGATCGTACACAACATATCCTGTTCCGGCGCGGGTCTGCTGAGTCAGAGGCCCTTAAAACCCGGCGATAATGTGTGTCTCTCGATCCTCGGCAAGAGGGAATACAAGATTCCTCCCTTTATCGGCATCGTGATCCGCTGCGACGAACATCAGGACGGGTGGTACACGGTGGGGATAGATTTCTATAAGCCTCTTATGACCGAAATCATTCAAAAAATCAAAAATCCTAATTTTATCCGGCGGATCAATTCCCTAACCAAATAAATCGAAGCTACGGGAATTACATCTCCCTTAATAAACAGCGGTCCCAGAGTTTACCCATCTTACGTGTCCGGGTCAATCCGGGAAGTTGTAATCAGTCTCACATCGGAAAAAGTTGGAAAATTATACCCCAAAGACGCACTCGACGAGGCTGGGATTTTTCGCTTTGAAGGCACCAGCATAATGGTAAATGATCTCTGTGAATCGCAACCGATATGGTGTAGCAAAGTATTCCCACCGTCTGTTTATCCTATATGTCGGTTCTGAGTAGAGCTCATAATTTTCACTACTCCAGAAGAATCCGGTCACAGATTCCTTTGCCATACTTGCGGTAATCGGTTATAATAGCAGTTTGGCAAAAGTAGCAGAACGATTCGTGCCTCTAATAAAAGGAGTGACAACTCATGCAACGTAAAATGACTCGTCGAGATTTCCTGCGTAACACGGCCGGGAGCGTTTCCGGCCTGATTATACTGTCTCATAGTCGTTCGGTGCGCAGCGCTCCAGCGAATGAGAAGCTGAACATTGCCGGGATTGGCGTCGGGGGTCGCGGCGCCGCCGATATTAACGGCGTGGCGAGCGAGAATATTATAGCCTTGTGCGATACCGACGAGAAGCGATCGGCACAGACCTTCCAGCGCTTCCCCAAGGCCAAACGATACAAAGACTTTCGCAAGATGTTCGATGAGTTGCATTCCCAGATCGACGCGGTGGTCATTGGCACCCCCGACCATACTCACGCCCCGGCAGGAATGACGGCCATGAAGCTCGGCAAACATTGCTACTGCGAGAAGCCGCTCACACACGACGTGTATGAAGCCCGTATGATGGCCACTATCGCGCGTGAGAAGAATCTCGTGACGCAGATGGGAACCCAGATACACGCCGGCGGCAACTATCGCCGCGTCGTGGAACTGATATGGAAAGGCGCCATCGGCGCCGTGCGTGAAGTGCACGTGTGGCTGGGTGCGAAATTTTCCGGACCGCCAAAACCGACTGACATGTCGCAACCCGATGCACCCACGGAATTTTATCCCGTGCCGGAGACCCTGGATTGGGATCTGTGGCTGGGACCGGCGTCGTACAGGCCTTATAATCCCACCTACGCCCCGTTCGGTTGGCGGTACTGGTGGAATTTCGCGAACGGTCAACTGGGAGACTTTTTTTGTCATTACTGCGATCTGGCATTCTGGGCGTTGAAATTGCGGCATCCGATCTCCGTGGCAGCGGAGGGGCCGGTTCATCCCGAGAGCACAGCACGCTGGACCATCGCCCGCCAAGAATACCCCGCCCGCGGCGATCTGCCTCCGGTAAGCTTAACGTGGTATAACGGCGGGGGCTATCCAGCGATGGTCAAAGAAAAAAAGATACCCCAGTGGGGTAACGCGGTACTGTTCATCGGCTCGAAAGGAATGCTGATCGCCGACTACGGCAAACACAAATTGTTGCCGGAAGAGAAGTTCGCTGACTTCCAGCGGCCCGAACCCTTCATCCCCGACTCCATCGGTCACCACCGAGAATGGATCGAGGCCTGCAAGACGGGCGGGCCGACGACCTGCAATTTCGACTACTCCGGCGCGCTGACAGAGGCCGCGTTGCTCTGTAACGTAGCCCTGCGCACGGGGAAGAAATTGACCTGGGATGCTCGGACCCTCAAGGCCGTCGGCTGCCCGGAAGCGGACAAGTTTATTCGACGTAAATATCGAGCAGGATGGACGCTCTAATATTCTGGGAAGTAACTAGTGCCGTTTCCAGTTAGAGAGTTTTGTGTTTTTCACAATGTTAGGCTACTTT
>CAZNQT010000078.1:12177-12536 GCA_964574885.1 uncultured Pirellulales bacterium | reverse complement strand
AGATAGGCATGGCCGAATACCGATCGATCTGAACAGCAAATGCTGATTCTACCGGAGTCGTTCTCTCCGCACAGGCCGCCGAGACCGCTTGAATGATTCCCGCCGTTTACTGAACCAATGGTATAGCAATTTTCAATGCTGCCTTCATCGTTCTCACCGCACAGGCCGCCGAGAGATCCAGAATTATCTCCGCTGGTTACGGAACAGCTTGCGTAGCAATTGTTGATAGTGCCGCCACTGACTCCGACTAGGCCACCGAGACAGAATGAATCATCTCCGCCGTTAACGTTTCCGGTGGCGTAACAATCGACAATACTTCCATACACATTTTTTCCTGCCAATCCACCAATATAATCATA
>CAZNQT010000078.1:0-12077 GCA_964574885.1 uncultured Pirellulales bacterium | reverse complement strand
ATTACCATTTACCGTTCCTGAGACGTAACAATTCGTGATGGAACCAGAAATATTATATCCCACTAAGCCACCGATGAAATCATAATTACCATTTACCGTTCCTGAGACGTAACAATTCGTGATGGAACCAGAAATATTACACCCCACTAAACCGCCGACGTAATCGGAACCTGATATATAAACATTACAAGTATAACAATTACTTAAACAACCACTTTCCAGGTGGCCCACTAGTAAACCAACATGGTAAAATTGTTCCACCGAAAAATATACATTGGGATCGAGTAAACCTAGGTTCCTGATCTCTGCGTCTGATCCGGTAACAAATCCGAAAAGTCCGTTGAATACACTTACATGGGAATTACCGGTAAAGTTAGAAATTGAGTATCCGTTGCCGTCAAAGGAACCTGTGAAAGGATATACGCTATTCACCCCGATAGAATTGGAAACTGTTTCATTAAAACCGTTTAGATCAATGTCGGATACCAACTTGAAATGTTTATCCCAATCAAATATGACGGATCGGAATAAATTAAATTGTTCTGCCGTTTCTATTAGATATGGATTATTAGGATCTCCGGTTCCTCCGGCATAGCTTACGGGATCGATCATTAATTCTCCAGTCGCATTTTCCCACCACAGCCGAGGGTAATCTACTCCCTCGTTAATAGTCCAGGATGATTGGCGTCCCCAACCCACGTAGGTGCTTGCCATTTTCATTTGTTCCGTTGTCCTGCCAATACCCCCGGCACTACCAGACTGCCCACTGCTTTCCGTGTTCCAGTATGAGCTTATTACGCTTCCGCTACTAGCCCCTACTAGGCCTCCGACCTTATAATCTCCTGAAACACTGCCTATGGCATAACAGTTGACTATTAAACTCCCGTTATTACCGCACAATCCACCGAGATAGTCATCACCGATGATTGTATTGGTGGAGTAACAATAGCTGATGCTGCCGCCATTCGAGATACCTCCACACAAACCACCAAGATAATCAGAGCCTGTCCCTCCGATTATTGAGCCGCTGGAGTAACAATTGCTGATGCTGCCACCATTCGAGATACGTCCACACAAACCACCAAGATAATCAGAGCCTGTCCCTCCGATTATTGAGCCGCTGGAGTAACAATTGCTGATGCTGCCGTTCGAGTTATATCCGCATAGACTGCCAAGATAATCGGAATTACCGCCGCCGAAAATACTGACGTCTTCCAGGCCCAAATTCATTATCTTGGCCTCCGAACCAGAAATTTGGCCAAACAGACCGAGATAATCGAAGCCTTCTTGATTGTCATCGATAGTCAGATTTCTGATAGTAAATCCCGCCCCATCAAATATTCCCTGAAATTCACTGCCCTGAAAACCAGATTGTGAATCGTCCGTATCCGGTGCGATCACAGCAGTGGAGTAGATTTGCCTGTCGGGTAAAGCAGGATCCAAATCTAGATCACACTTCAATTGAGTATAAACATTGCTTTCCCAATAGATAGTGGAGTTGGCCGGATTCGTAAATTCCACAAAATCGTCGAAATCTTCAATCAAGTATGGATTCGCCTCCGTGCCGGAACCAGCCAGCATAACGTGTAAGAGGATGGGAATTTTTGCAGTGTCGCCATTATCCGCGATAAGTATCAGTTCGCAGGTATAATAACCGTAAGTCAAATTAGCTGTGAATATATCAATCGTAACGGTTTTTAGATCAGTTGGGCCGGTAGAAACACCACTATTGGGATCGAGGTTCGTTATCCATGGGCAAGATTCATAACCGGTGATAGCCCAGGATAAGGTTTCATCTATCAAACAATAAATGTCCAGTTGAATCGAACCTACCTGGTTCAGACTCAGAGATATCATCGGTGAGCCAACATAAGCAATCTTTGACTGAAAGAATAATTTTGGATAATCATCGATCGGCATCAACCAGTCGACCGGATCACCGTCATTCGGATCAAAATCCCAACCGGTGCTGGTAAATGTCGACAACGTTTGCATCTGGGCGGTAGTTTTACCGAGCACATTCGTTATAGTTCCAGGAAGACTTGAATGTTGATTGTAGCCGACAGTTATCTCGGAAGTATCAATATCCCAGAAACAGTTGGACATTTCAGCCATATCACCATACTGGTATCCGCATAGGCCGCCGGGATAATCAGAACTATTAACGCTAATTATAATACCGATGGCATAACAATTGCTTATAACACCAGAATTATATCCGCATAGGCCACCGAGATAGTCTGAAAAATCTGCACCGGTTACCGAACCAGTCGCATAACAATTGTTAATATCTGCGTAGTTTTTTCCACATAGACCACCGACCACACTCCCATTATCTACAGAATTGGTGGAATAACAATTAGTTATGGAGCCTCCGTTCTCTCCACACAAACCACCAAGATAAATGCCTTCAGATACAGTTCCGTTTGCATAAGAATTAATTATATTGCCTCCATTAGATCCGCATAAACCACCAACAGATGCTCCCCCGTGAACTGAACCCGTAACGTAACAATCTAAGATATCGCCAATATTCCATGCGCATAAACCACCGGTAAAACGATATTGACCTGTACTGATTATATTTACATTATTCAATCCTAGGTGTGTAATTAAAGTATTACTTCTTGATTTACCAATTAAGCCAAAGAAATTGCCACCGTTTATATTAAGATTTGATATGACGTGTCCATTACCGTCAAAAGTTCCATTAAAATCAGGAATTACTGCTATTGACCAGTTTATACCTGCAAGATCAATATCATTTTCAAGTCGATATTGGCTGGTGGCACGCTGACAAATTGCCCCAAGATCATTAGGATCATAAATTAGATACGGATCCAGTTCTGTACCCTGTCCTTCAAAAACATGAGGGACAAATGTTGGATCAAAACAGTAAAGGGACGGATACTCATCTGGATAAATAATCCAAGTTGAGGAAGATCCATCGGAAGTTTTGTTGACAAAATCCCAGCCAGTAAAGCTGCTCTGCTGTTTCATCTGTTCATTGGTAAGAGTTGTACCGCCTCCCCCATATATATTAAGAACAAAACAATTTGAAACACTGCTAACGGCATTATATCCGCATATACCACCTAAAAATTCACTACCACTGATTGAACTGGTTGAATAACAGTTACTGATGCTTGCGCAATGATTATATCCACATAATCCCCCAATGTGTTTCCCTCCCACTACCGAACCGGTAGCATAGCAATTGGTAATACTTCCACCGGAGTTCCTTCCGCACAAACCACCAAGATCTTCTGACCAAGATCCCGCATATGCGTTTCCTGTAGAAAAGCAATTGTGAATGCTACCACCATTATTGCTTCCACAAAGACCTCCGACAGCCCTTGTAAATTCAGTTTGGGACCAGCTTACTGTAACATTACCTGTCGAAAAACAATAACGGATGATGCCGTTGCCGCTTTCATTCTTTCCACAGAGACCTCCCAGATAACAAGAACCAATACCTCCAAGTACCTTACTACTAGAAATGCATTTTATAATACTGCTGTCGTTAGAACCGCACAAACCTCCTAGATAAATTGAAGGTTCTCGTCCTTCTACTAAACCGCTGGTATAACAATTTTCGATAGAACCACCAATGCTCCTTCCACATAGGCCACCGACATAGTAAGAAAAATTTCGTCCTCGTAATGATCCAATTGAATAGCAGTTTCTAATGTTGCCGAGTTCGTTAATACCGCATATGCCACCGAGATAATCAGAGTAGTTTCCGCCGTTTACATATACAATATCTAGACCAAGATTTTTTATTTCCGCATTGAAACCTAAAATCTTTCCGAATAGGCCGAGATAATGATTGCCCGCTCCGGCGGTATCAATGGTTAGGTTGGAGATGGTATGGCCGTTGCCGTCAAAGGTACCGGTAAAAGGAGTTCCATCGAAATCATAATTAGAATTATCCGTATCGGGTGCGATGAGGGCGGTGGTGTACGTGAAAGTGGCCAAATTGGGATCACATTCGAGGAGGGTATAATCATCCCAGTAACTCGAATCTCCGGTGAACTCGTGGAAATCGGCGAGGTCCTCGATTAACCAGGGGTAAGCTTCTGAGCCATCACCTCCGCCCATATCTCCATTAACGGCAAACACCTCACCATCAAAAAGACAAAATAATACCAACCCGAAAACCGTCAATCCCACGGCCTTTTTGGCGAACATAGCCTCTATCCTCCATTCCCGGTCAACATCATTCACCTCGCGGACTCGGTGGCTGCCACCCAACGTCCTATACCCAGTCGCTGGCGCTCCCGGCTCTTTTACGATATTCAATCCCCCTCCTGGCGGAGGGGGCTTGGCGGCGCCACACGTCTCCAACACTCTGCAATACCAGCGAAACATATCTGTATGTCAGATAAAAGGTGTGCAGTGTACATCCTACCCTCTTGTCTATCCCTGCGTTTTAGAAAAACTCGATATTTCCATGATAGTATAATTGGCTCCATTCTGCAACGAAAAACTATAGTTTTATAAGCGGTCCTGGATAATGAACTTAGGGAGCCGACAGGTTTTTAACGATTTGAAGGCACAGGGTATTCGTCCCCCTCTTACCAGAGGGGGCTTAAATGCGTGGGCAAGGGGCCATTCGACATCCCTGGATTCCCGCCTTCGCGGGAATGACATAGAGAAGCCGGCGGGCCCGGCCCGCCCTACCTTTCATTCGGGGTAACATTGGGCGTCCACATGGGGGCGTCCCGACACCGCATATCCCCTTGTAGTTGAGTCTCGATTCGTCCGATGAATTGGTTATAATGAGTAGTATGACTGAGGAAAAATCGATTTCGCACCCGAATATTGACGATATGCTGCCGGGCGACCTGCTGGCGGATGACGAAACGGTTATCTTCGCGATCAAGCCATCGCTTTGGTCGATCGGGTTCGTCAGTTTTCGCACGGTGGCGTTTGCCTCTCTGCTGGCGCTGCTCACCTACATACTCAGTCCGGCCTTTCACCTGGGAATCTACGGGCTCTACATAATCGAACTGTGCGGATGTGTCGTACTGGGCCGGGTCGGCATTGCCTTACTCCAATGGGCCTCGCGCACCTACATTTTGACCGATCATCGCGTCATCCGGATCCGCGGCGTGCTTACGATCGACATCTTCCAGAGCAGCCTGACGAGGATCCAGAACACGTTTATGATTTTTACATTGCCCGAGCGATTTTTCGGTCTGGGCGATATCGAGTTCACCACGGCCGGCACCGGCGGGATCGAAGCAGTCTGGCGTCATCTGAAAAATCCTCTGCCGATCCATCATCAACTACTGCGGGCGATGAACGCCGCTGCCAATCATGAGCCACAGCAATCCGGCGATACTCCGAAAGACCAGAACGGTATTTGAGCGCGATAAAAATTGAAACCACAGATAAAATCAAGATTCAGTAAATCCTAAGCACTAAATCCGAAATCCTAAACCAATTCAAATTACCAAAATCCGAATTACAAAACAGACAATTTACGATGGTATTGCCGTTTGTAGGGAAAGCCGTGGGATTTAGGGGGTTGGTTCGGCCAGGTATAATTTGCTGAATTCGTAGAAGTCGGTGAGATTCACGTCGTCGAAGTGGTTGAGGTCGGCGCCGGAGCAGAAGTTATTGGGTATGCCGCAATCCGTCGCCAGCCATTGGGAAAGGAATATCATCAATTCGCTGAGATCCGTGGAGCAGTCGTTAGTAAGCGGATTGGGATTTGGATCCGCTCTCAGATCGATCCCCGGATTATTGGTTTCCATCAACGGTAGAATCGTGCAATACGCCGCCGTATTTAACGGATTGGAATATATATACAGATCCGTAAGGCTGGTCAGGTTGCCCATTACCAAGGGCAGAGAGTTCAATTGGTTGTGACTCAAGAGTAACCGAGTGAGGTTCATCAGGTTCCCGATTTCGGGTGGTAGAAAGCTCAACTGGTTGTGAGACAGGTTTAGATACTCCAGTGTAGTCAGGTCCCCGATCTCGGGTGGCAGAGAACTCAATTGGTTCGAACTTAGATTGAGTGAAAGCAAGTGGTTCAGGTTTGCAATCTCGGACGGCAAAGTGCTCAATGGATTGTAACTGAGGATGAGTATTTCCAGGTGGTTCAGATTGCCGATCTCGGGCGGCAGAGAATTCAACTGGTTGGAAGACAGCCATAGTATTGTCAGGTGGTTCAGGTTGCCGATCTCGGGCGGCAGGGAGAGTAAATGATTGTCATTGAGGATTAACCACTCCAGTTCGTTCAGGTTACCGATCTGCGACGGCAGCGAGGTTAAATGATTATCCTGGAGATATAGGTACTTTAGACTGGTTAGGCTACCGAGCTCCGACGGTAGAGAGATCAACTGATTGGAACTTAGATTGAGTGAAGTAAGGTTGACGGCATAGCCTATTCCGGTCAGGTCAGTAATTCCGCGTTCCACTGCTTCTAAAGAAATCAATAAGAGCATGTCATTCAAAGTAGGATCCGTGATACCTAATTCCTCCTCTACCGCAGCTTTCAGATTGGGATCCTCAAAAGTCACAGATTCATTACCGGATTCCCATTTCGAGTTGCTGTTTTCGAGGATAGTTTCTAACCGCTCCTTGGTCCTGATGCAATCGGTGGTCGGCCCAGTCGTGGGCCACTCTCGTACCTTGGAATGCAATTCCTTCGGGCATATTGTTATGAATGAAGAGCCTATCCGATTTTGCGCTGGTAATGGGGGTGAATCATGGAACTTGGCAACACCTCCGACGAAACAACAGGCTTGGGTAAAAAAAAGGAGTGCGATTGCAAGTGTTACTCTCTTCACGGCAGTTGACTCTCCGGAGGGTATATAAGTTAAATGCCCGGAAATAAATGTTTATGGTAGCTGCTACATCCTGTGGTTACATTTTAGTAACCGTCCGTGCTTGTCAGCGGAGGTGGAAGAATCCGACCCATGCATTTAAGTTACCTAAAACGTGTGCAATGCACACCTCATAAAAACGGCAAATAATTAAGTACTCTCAAGGCAAGTACCTTCTGCATACCGGGTTGCGGTTCAACCGTCAAGATTATTTTCCCTTCGTGTCGGGAAAAAAATCAGGATGTTGTTGGAGTTGGTATGCACCCACATGCCGACAATCTCAATTTCAATGTACATCCCCCAATCCTTCTTGCAACAAAACTCACTTAAATCCTTTCATTTTAACTGCTTAGGTACTGAATTCGCCCTGGACGATGCCCGATATTTACTACTTATGAGGTAATATTAGCGTAGAGTATTCAGTGCGTTACTATACAGCATTCAACATGAAGGATGGAGTGAAAATATACTGTCTGATCTTGATTTTCCTGATCGCATCCACCAGGGAATCGGTCCGGGGAGAGGTAAGAGACGGTTTACCGGTTGTATCCATATCGGACCTGAATCAAGATACGCCGCTTCCGGAAGAAGAAATACTCGTTCCGGTCCAGCGGATCAATGCAGGGGGGGAGATAATCGCGGAATATGAAATTACCCTCCATCGCATCGATCCGAATACCGGAATCCCTTCAGAAGATCCGGATGATCCGCCTCAGTACGATGCCGACCTGATTCTTTCGACCATGTGGCAGACGACTGGGCCCGAACAATTTGAGGCGGACGGCTGCCGGGTGTACCGCATGATACTCGCCGCCGATCATAAGTATAATTTCAGTCTCTGCAGTACCGACGGGGTGGGCGGTTATAGTCTCGGCGACGCCGATCTCGAAATGATCGCTGCCGACGGTTCCTTGCTTTGGTATATTGATGGGCAATCCCGTTGCGACTGGGCCGCCAGCACCTTGGGAACCACGTGGGAGGATTGGTTGCCGACTGTCGATGACGTTTATTATCTACGCGTCTCGGATTACAACATCAGTTCTCTCCAATACAATCTCGCCTATCGTGGGGTGATAATCCGGGATCCCAATCTCCGGGTGGAACCTTCCATTTTAGAGTTCGACTGTACCAACTCGAATTCTTCGGTGTCGGCCAGTCAGGACAATCTGACTTTCGAAATCGAGGCAAATCCAAATGAAAATGCCGACGATCCGATGGACAAATTGATCCTGGCGGAGGAAATCCTCAATCGTTTGGAGGGTAAGCAGGCCAAGGTCCGTGTCATCGTAAATCT
Organism: uncultured Pirellulales bacterium; assembly: GCA_964574885.1. Classification (GTDB taxonomy): domain Bacteria; phylum Planctomycetota; class Phycisphaerae; order Sedimentisphaerales; family SM23-30; genus JAFGFX01. The sequence continues at coordinate 3,947 of CAZNQT010000078.1, read as the reverse complement.
GCAAAAACCGGCGGAACTGAAACGGAACGTCAAGCGTCGCGCCCGAGGCGCCTGGCGTACCTTGCGACAGGAAATTGCCCAACGGCAGTTGGAAGTAATTGGAACGCTTTTACCAAGAGAGTTCCAATCCCGACGGCGTTTTGCCAACCTGAATTCCTTTTCCGGCGAAGTTACCGCCGAGGGCTTAGTCCAATTACTCGATGATTCGCGGGTGAAATCGATTGAGCCTGTGTTTGAATTGCAGGCGCATCTACGGCAGGGGATCTCCCTGATGAACGCCCCGGATGTCCGCACGAATTATCGAGGGCAGGGAATGGCCATTGCCATTGTCGATACCGGCATCGATTACACGCACAGCGTTTTGGGCGACGGCGGTTTTCCCAATACGAAGGTGTTGGGTGGATACGACTTCGGCGATGATGATCCCGATCCGTTCGCCGGAGCCTCTCACGGGACGAGCTGCGCCGGGATCGCCGCCGGGGATCTTGCCGACGTGGGCGATTACATAGGCGGCGTCGCTCACGAGGCAAAATTGTACGCCCTGAAGATTTCCCCTGGTATTACCGGTTCTGCATCCTCCGACGATATGATCGCTGCCTGGGATTGGTGCGTCACTCATCAATACGACGATCCGAATCATCCCATTATGGTCATCAGCACCAGTTTCGGCGGCGGACGCTATTTGTCCCACTGCGACGACTCGGACACCGCCATGACGATGGCTGCGAAAAATGCCAACGCCGCCGGTATCACCGTGCTGGTCTCCTCCGGCAATGACGGCTACTGTGAATCTTTGGCCTGGCCGGCGTGCCTATCCAACGTGATTTCGGTCGGCGCCGTCTATGACAGCGATTTCGGCAGCGCCTCCTGGTGTGTGAATGCCGTTTCCTGTGCGGATGTCTATTCCTCCGGCGGCTGCTCTACGAACTGGGCCGCGGATGATTCTACCGCTGTGGATAAGGTGGCGGTTTATTCCAATACGGCCCCGTTCCTGGATATATTAGCGCCGTCGAATCAGGTCTATACGACAACGATCGGCGGATACGTCTCGAATTTCGGAGGCACGTCAGCCGCTTGTCCCTATGCCGCCGGCGCCGTGGCGTGTCTGCAATCCGCCGCTAAACATATTCTGGGCTTGTATCTCACGCCCGACGAGGTCAGACAGATACTTTCCGACACCGGCGATCCGATCACCGATACGAAAGTCGATCTTACCAAACCGCGGATCAATCTCGCCCAGGCCGTCGAAGCAATCACCTGTAGCGGACAAGTACTCTATCTCTATAACGATGGCGAAGCCGTGTTGGAGGTGAATGACGTGATCGCGCCCGATGGGATTACCCTTTCACCGGAACCGCCTTATAGCATCGAGGGCGGTTCTCGACTGCGAATTTGCGTTGGGGCAAATTGCAATCAATGCTACGGTCAGGATCTCATCGACGTAATGTATATCTACGGTAACGATCCCAAACATAATTCCGAACCCTATGAAATTGTCGTGAGACAGCATTGTCCTGTGAGTTCACTGCCGGGTGATTTCGATGCCGACACCGATGTGGATTTGATGGATTACGCTCACTTTTCTCGCTATTGGCTCCGTAGGGATTGCCGGGAACCGGACTGGTGCGACAATGCCGATCTGAACCGCGATGGTCGCGTTAACATCGCCGATCTGATGGTATTTCTCACGGCCTGGTCAAATCAATAAGTACCGAAACGTATCGGAATTTGTATCTCTGACAAATAAAAACAGGTGGGTGAGATAATCCGTTGGAACCTGTTCCCTGCGTTGCTGCATTGCAATGGCATATCCAGTTTCATACATCCCATCGTCGGCGTTGAATTTCAAAACGCGCACCTGGTTCCTATGAGAAGGAAATGTTATGAGTTCCGTTGAAGTGGTCGCGTCTTCGAGTAAAAACTAACTCGATCAGTAAAAAACGGCAACGAAAGGGTGGATTTTTCGTATATAAACACTCTGATTACGCGTAAAAAAATAAAAAACTATACCAAAATAAATCAAATTTATCTTTTCAAGCCACGATTTTTGCCCAAACAGGTTGCATCATAGTTAAAAAAACAGAAAATATTCCCGTTTCTATCAGATAACCTGTTACAGAATCACTTTTGAAACTATAAAAACCATATTTTTTAAATATTCCTGCCCAGAAAAACGATAAGAACAGCAAATATGCCAGGGAGTAACTTGAAATAATGTGATGTAGGCGCAATTTTTATGTCGATACGTGAAAAACATACGATGAAAAAGGAATTTGACAGCCCCTCGAACCCTAATATGCCAGAAAAGGTTTTGAAAAGTAAGAAATTTTTTGACAGGACCAAATAGCGCAGGTACTATTGCCCATAGAAGGGAGGTGATACAATATGGCGAAAAAGAAAAAAGCGAAAAAGAAAGTAGCGAAGAAGAAGGCCAAGAAAAAAGTAGCGAAGAAGAAAGCCAAGAAAAAGGCCAAGAAAAAAGTAACGAAGAAAAAAGCTACTAAGAAAAAAGCCAAGAAAAAAACCAAGAAAAAAGCTACCAAGAAAAAAGCCAAGAAAAGAAAGAAAAAATAGGCCGTAAGAAGCGCTACGGTGGGTTCCGCGGCAGAGAGCGTCGCGAAACAAATGGAATGCTGCTCGGAATCCTGTTGAACTTGGAGTTCAACAAAAGCCGCGACGAAATTCAACAAGCAACGTTAGCTTGTGTAAGTGGAAGGTCCTCTCGCCACGGCGGGATCTTCCATTTTTTTATCTCTGGAGGAGGCTTTTAATGCCCCCAACGCGTTAAAAAACGCCGATTTTCCCTTCCGAAATCCGCTCCGAGGGGTAATTTAGGCCTATTTTGACAAAAAAGGGCCGCCCTTTTACCGTAAAACCGGGCCTGCTAAGGGTTCGATATTCAAGGTTTCACGGTCGCAAAGAATCGGGTAAGATATAATTCCAGGCTAAAGTTCGCATCGATTACTTAGAACGGATGCTCTCAGGAGATGAGCGGCAAGGAAGAAAGGAGCGTTACCTTGGTTTTACGAAGAGTACGAGTGCTATGGTTCGTGGGCGCATTGGTATTTTTAGTATCTAACCCTGGTTGCCCAGCGCTCGAGCAAAATTATAACCAAATTCGCCCGACGAAGTCGCTTCCTGACAGCACACCGTGGGATTTGGTCGGCTTGAGCGAGGCGCCGAAGTATGAATGGTCCGATCGAGAAAATCCCGTGTGGTCGCTTTACTACGCGGGAGAACCGTATAAGGATAAATCCACCCGCGTATTTGCGTACTACGCCAGCCCAACCACCCTGAATTCCAAGAGAACGGAACGGCTAACTTTTCCCGCGGTTGTTTTAGTGCATGGGGGCGGGGGCACCGCTTTTAAGGAATGGGCGGAACTGTGGGCCAGGCGCGGGTACGCAGCGATAGCCATGGATCTTGCCGGCTGCGGACCGGATCGGAAACGACTGTCGGACGGCGGTCCCGGCCAAACCGATCATGAGAAGTTCGGCGCCATTGAGGAGCCGGTTGAGAATCAGTGGACGTATCATGCGGTGGCGGATGTGATATTGGCCCATTCATTGATACGCAGTTTTAAGGAAGTGGATGCCAATCGCACAGCGGTAACGGGCATCAGTTGGGGCGGGTACCTGACGTGTATCGTGGCGGGTCTGGACAATCGTTTTAAGGCGGCAGTTCCGGTCTATGGTTGCGGCTTCCTGCACGAAAACAGCGTGTGGTTGGGTCATTTTGCCCAAATGACACCGCCTCAGAAGGAGAAATGGGTACGGTTGTGGGATCCCTCGCAGTATATCGGGTCGGCCACGATGCCGGTGTTCTTTATCAACGGCACGAATGATTTTGCCTATCCGCTCGACAGTTACGCCAAGACCTATCAACGGGTGAAAAGTGAACGTAACTATCGCATAACGGTTAAGATGCCGCACGGTCATCCGCAGGGG
>CAZNQT010000077.1:0-12601 GCA_964574885.1 uncultured Pirellulales bacterium | reverse complement strand
TCGTACACCTCGCCGTCTGAGACCAGGGTTCCGTAAAAACGATAGGTCCCGTCGTCATAACTGGAATTCCACTGACAGTTTTCCACGTCGATGTTGCGGGAGATCAGATGATAAACAGGTAGAGACGTCAATAGATCCGAACTGTAGGTCGCTCCGTTGCCCGTCCAGGATGGCACTCCGTCATAAACAAAATAGGCGAAGTTCGGCTGTGGATCGTCCGCATACGGCACGGTAACCCCGTTGCCTAATACGTCCTGGATCCGGATTCGATAACGTATCAGGCGCCGATGCGTCTGGAAGACCGCAGGCATCTCCACCGTATATATATCGTCCCCCGCCGTCTCGTCCCCGTTGATACCGTCATCATGCATCGCCAGATCGGTCCAGTTCGTTTCATACGCTGCATCAAGGAGATAAATATAACTGCCCGGATCGACCGGTTGATAGGAAAGCGTTACGAACGATACCCCGTCCGGATCGGTCACCTTGGCGGTAATCAGAACCGGTTCGCCGGAAACCGGCTGCTTTGGCGTATGATGGACCTGACGAATTTGCGGGGGTATATTGGCCGCGTAAATATCCACATTATATCCGGCCGGCGTCGGATACGCGCTGCGCCAACTGCCCGCCAGATCGTTATCCAGATACGGATTTACCAACTGTATCGAATGACCCGTCCCCGGATGGGCGTCATCGTCCGGGACGGCATCCCCCACCGTAGGCCATGGAAAGCCCAACTGGTAATCCACGCGATCTACCGGCTCGCCTACCGCATCGACTAACTCGATTGTCTCTCCGTCGTTATCCAGTTTACCCGTGAACGGACCATAGATCTTACTGGCGGAGATCCCATATTTACTCGCGATGGTAGCCGGATCTTCCGCTACCACGATAAAATCTCCCGAGAGGAGCGTCGTACCCGCAGGAAAAGTATATTCTATGCCGCTCTCGAACTGCCAATGGGAAATGTCCATATTGCCGGAACCGGCGTTATGCAGCTCGATAAATTCCGCAAACTCCGTCTTGAGATCCGGATTGTAATGAATCTCATTGATCACTACCATTTCCGGAAATTCCGCTTCGTAGGTGCCGGTATAATAGGTGGTTTCGCTTTCCTGAATCTCGACGGCCTCGGTCGCCGGTGTGATCCAGCCGAGGATCGACGTGAATTCCACCGTATGGAATCCCACGGAAAGGCCCGACTGCTTATAGTCGCTGCTGTGCCACGTCCCGCTATCGACTCGCCATTGGGCGCCGGCGTCGCGGGCAAACTGCGGTTCGATCGTTACCTGCAGCGCCCCGCTCTCCTCGGAAGCCAGATAGGTGCCGCTCGTCGTGGTCAGAGTATCTCGCACTATACTCACCAGTTGATTGCCCGGCTTGATCCAGTTATCCACTTCGTTGAATTCCACCGTATGCTCGCCCACGATCAGTCCGGATTCATAATAGCCGCTGGCCCGCCACGCGCCCCCGTCCACCCGCCATTGCGCACCGGCGTCGAGGGCGTCTTGAGGCTCGAGCGTTACTTGCAGCGTGCCGGTATAGGGGATGTAGGTGCGGGTATAGGTGGTCGTTTCATTCTCGAAGATTTCCACGATCTGGTTGGTCGGTTTGAACCAGTTAGACAGTTCCTTGAATTCTACGTTATGGTACCCCAACGTAAGACTGGTCTCGACAAAACTGCTGTTGCGCCAGGGGCCTCCATCCACGCGCCACTGCGCGCCGTCGTCGCGGGCCTCCTGCGGCTCAATCGTCACCTGCAGCGAGCCGGTCGGCAGTTCGTAGGTGCCATACGTTGTGGTCGTCAAACCGTCATGAATATCTACCTGCTCGTTGGGTGGCGTATTCCAGCCGGTCGTATCCTTATATTGTACGACGTAGGTTCCTACAGGCAGGTTTATCTCCGTGTAACCGCTGTCTCGCCAGGGTCCGTCATCAACCTTCCATTGCGCCCCGTCGTCGATCGCCTCTTGGGGAAATATACTGACCTCCAGCGATCCGGTTAACACCGTGTACTGGCCGGAGGTGTCCGTTTCCGTATCTTCATAAATGGTTACATTCTGAGTATCGGGCTTGGACCAGCCGATGATCTCCTTAAATTCTACCGTATGCTCTCCCAATAAAAGATCCTCTTCGACGTAGCCGCTGTCCCGCCATACCCCCCCATCGACCCGCCATTGCGCGCCGGCGGTTCGGGCTTCCTCCGGTTCGATGGCTACAACCAGGTCGCCCGTGGGAGGAATTATCGTCTGCAGCCAGTTCCCGGCGATCACGTTGTAATCCAACAGATCCACGATATCATCGTCCACCAGATCGGCCTGCATCCCCGGCGTCTCCGCCCACTCTGATAGAAATAAATATATATCAAGTAAATCTACTACCCCGCTGCGATCCAGATCGCCCGCCAGACTGCTCTCCACCTCCAACCGCACGTTGTCCAGGCCCAACCAGCCGCCGCCCGGATTGTCAAATTCCACTCCAATCCGTTTACCTACCGCCGCCGGCACGCTGTACACCGGTAACGTGAAGGTATATTCCACCATGGCGTCCGTCAGTGTTACCGTTCTGCTGGAGACCGGCGCCCGCGTACCCCCGTCATCGTAGTACAGTTTCATCGACAGATTCGTCGCTCCCGTGGTACTCCGGGCGTCCACCTTTAACGTAAACGTCTCGCCGACCCTGATGATATGATGGGTCAATTGATATACGGACGGATCCAATCCCAAAAGGTAGGCGGTATAAAGCCCTTCCGTGGGCGTCCACCCCGTCTCCACCCCTGAATCCGCTACAACGCCGTCGCTCTCCCAGCAGGGTACTTCCGCCGGCGAACTGTCCGATACGTAGTACGCCCCATCCGCCTCATCCCACCCTCGAATTTTGCCGTTCCCCGGCTCCTCAAAACCCGAATTACACAACGATACCGACGCTCCCGATACAAAAGACGTACCTAGGAGTACGAAAATGATAGTCCGATAAAAGAAGACCCTACCCCCTGTTTGTTCCCTTTTCCTCACTTTGTTTTCCTCATATAATGTTAATAAATAACTATAACTGCTTTCAAAATAACATTTTATAGCTTTCCTTCAGATTGGTCAATTAAAATCCATAATCATAACTGAACTGCATCCTCGGAAAATTGGGTTTGTTTTGTAATTTGACCTAAATCCTTATATTCACAAAGGTTGGGGAATTAGGATTTAGGGGCGGGATTATCGTAAGGTACGACGGCGACGGATTTTCCGGAGGGGTTGCAGCCATCGATGCAGCAGGTGATGCCGGGAGATTTTTCGACAGAGGGCTTTGAGCTCGCGATCGTCGGGCGCCAGTTGTTGGGCCTGGAGGGCGAATTCCTGGGCGCGGGGAAACTCGCCTTTTTTCCAATAGGCGCAGGCCAGGTTATAGAGGGCCATCACGTTATTGGATTCCAGATCGAGCACCTTATAGGATAAATCGATGCCCTGTTCGATCAAGCCGACCAGATAATAGCAAATGCTGAGATTCTGATAGGCGCGAACGTCATCGCTGTGGGCATCGATCACCTTTTCAAAACAACCCATCGCTTCGGTGGATTTTCCGACCTGCTGGAGGAGACAGCCCAGATCGAGGAGGATTTCCGGTTGATCGGTGGTAAATTTCAACTCGGCTAATAGGTGATCTCTGGCTTCGGGGACTTGCTTCAGGAGGAGAAAACATTCGCCGAGCCGATAATGAACGCCGGGCTGCGAGGGATTCAGTTTCCGCGCTTTCTGCAGGCAGTCGAGAGCCCGCGGCAGGTTATACTGCTGGAGGTGAATTTCGCCCAGATAATACCAGGCCTGTACGTGATCGGGCTGGAGTTCCAGGATGCGGTGGAACTTTTCGCGGGCGTTTTCAAGTTCGTTCATCTCCAAGAGGAGAATACCGGCATCGAGCAGGACCTCGACGTCGCCGGGGCGGATACGCAGTTCGGCGAGGAAATATTGCCAGGCCTTGGTGTGATCGCCCAGGGCCCAATACGCCTGACCGATGCGATAGTCGAGGTTGGGATGAGTGGGTTCGATATCGCGGGTCTGCTGCCAGCACCAAATTGCTTTATCATAGAGTTTACGGGAAAAGAGCGAATTGCCCATGTTGTAAAAGCAGAGCGAGCAATGCTCCTTGATTTGTCGGGCGAGGTAAAACATTTCCTCGGCCTTTTCGTGCTGACCGAGTTCGGAATAGGTGATGATACGATTGCAATAGGACGGTTCAAACTGAGGATCGAGTTGTTCGATCTGCTCGAAGGTTCGCAGGGCCAAGTCATAGCGACCGAGGCGCGTATAATCCACCGCGAGACAGTTGAGGATTTCCGGATCGTTGCTTTTGAGATCGTGGGCCTGGGAATAGGTCTCGGCGGCATCCTCGAATCGTTCGAGGGTATCGAGGGTTAAGGCCTTATTGAAGAGCCAATCGGCGTTGTTCGGATTGATCTCGAGGGCGGCGTCGAGTTCGTGCAGGGCCAGTTGCCATTGCCCCTTGTCATAAAAGTCATGAGCATTTTCGATGCACTGCTCGGCATCGGAAAAGTCATTGAAATAACCAAAATTCGTTTCGCTCATAATCCACCCTGTATCGCGTACCTTATCTACTTCGTCGGACTTATCGGCAGGGTGAAGCGGCAACGTAAGTCGTTTGGGTGAAACAGGTAAAAAATATACACGAGATGGTAATTTCAGGGCCACAGTCCGCGAAGGATACCATTCAAACAGGTAAGACCAACTATTCGATTTTAACTTATCGGTCGCAATTTGCATGAGTAGATGAATAAATGGATAGAAGAGTAGATGGGGGGAGAAGGTCATGCACCTCGCAGGCTCGGTGGCTGTTACCCTACGGGAGGACACGGCCAAAATGGCCTAGGCACACTTGCGGTTTATTGAAGGTTGGTTGGTATTCGCCATGGACATATAGGAATTTGTCCATGCCACCCGACTGGATTCCCGCTTTCGCGGGAATGATGTGATTAAAAGGTATGCACAGCATACCCTACGGATTTGATAGATTCAATTGATCAGGGGAATCGACCCCCGGTTGACACGGGGGGCTTATTACGACGATGAGGCTTGACGAGCGATGGAAAGGGGGATACAATTTTTTAGTTCGGAGGGGATACAACCGTAACGATGGAGTGATATGTGGGAAAACGAAGGATATATTTTGATAATGCGGCGACGAGTTTCCCGAAGCCTGCGGTCGTACACGAGGCGATGATGGAGTACGCGCGAGAGAACGGCGCGTCGGCGGGTCGGGGGGCGTATCAGGAGGCGGTAGAAGCCGGCGAGATCATTCACCAGACCCGACGGCGCATCGCACAGCTTCTCGGCAGCACTCAACCGGAATCGATTATAATGACGTTCAACTGTACGGACGGTCTGTCGCTGGCGATCAAAGGTCTGATTACCGAGACGAATAGTCACATCATCACAACCCGGATGGACCATAATTCCGTGCTGCGGCCTTTGAGCGCCCTACAAGAACAATTAGGCATTGAAGTTACTTATATTCCCGCCGACCGTAAGGGATTAATCGACCCGGAAGATATTCGTCAGGCGATTCGAAGCCATACCCGGTTGATTGCCGTTGTACACGGCAGCAACGTCTGCGGCAGCGTGCAGGACATTGCTTCGGTCAGCAGCATTGCCCGCGAACACGAGATCCCTTTATTGGTCGATGCGGCGCAAACGGTTGGACATCTACCGATTGACGTAAATGATATTCCAATCGATCTGCTGGCGTTTCCCGGTCATAAGGCGCTGCTGGGTCCGTTGGGAACGGGGGCATTATATATTCGGCCGGGATTTGAATCGCAGTTGCGCCCGTTGAAGGAAGGCGGCACGGGCAGTAAAAGCGAAATCCCGCGGCAGCCTGACTTTCTGCCCGACCGATTCGAGTCCGGCAGTCACAATCTGATCGGGATCGCCGGCTTGAACGCAGGCGTGGCGTTCCTGTTGGAGGAGGGATTGGAAAACATCCGGACCCATGAAGAAGAATTGTGCGAGGTGTTTTTACGCCAAACGGAAGAGGCGGACGGACTGACGGTCTATGGACCGAGAGATATCAATAAGCGCGTGGGCGTGTTCAGCGTAGCCATCGACGGATATGAACCGGGGGAGTTGGCGGCGGTGCTGGAGGAGCAATTCGGTCTGCTGATCCGTCCGGGCCTGCACTGCGCACCCTATGCCCACGAGACCCTGGGAACATTCGATCAGGGCGGTACGGTGCGATTCAGTATGGGACCGTTTCTGTCGAAAGAGGATGTCGCCTACGCCGCTGACGCCTTAAAACAAATCGCTTGCACAACGGCATTGAAATAACCTCAAGGTATAAAACGTATCATCGTCGCATCGATTATTTAAATGACGAATGACGAAATTCGAATGTCGAATCAATGACGAATATCGAATGACGATACAATCCCGGATAGCAATGGCAAGCGACTAACAGTAGCTTTGCGCCGGCTGGGAAGTTTGGCTGAGGAGATATTGTTTTATGTGTAAAACAAGAACAGCGTTTTTACATGTGTTAGCGCTACTTATTATTTTTCCGGGATTGATTTGTCAAGGCCGCGCTCAAAATCCAATGGCGCTTGATTTACAGGGTCAGTGGCGATTCGAGTTAGATCCGGAGAACGTCGGGATTCAGGATAACTGGGAACGCAAGGCGCTGCATAATTTTATCCAATTGCCCGGTTCGGTGACGGAGAACGGATACGGCAATGAGGTAACGGTCCATACGGATTGGATCGGGAGTATCGTGGATCGGTCGTGGTTCACGGAGCCGAGGTACGAGAAATACCGTCAGCCCGGCAACATCAAGATTCCGTTCTGGCTGACGCCTTTGAAGCATTACAAAGGGGCGGCCTGGTTCCGGAAGGACGTTACCATCCCCGACAGTTGGCGGGGGAAACACATCACGTTGCTTCTCAAACGTTGTCACTGGGAGACGCGCGTGTGGGTGGATGAAAACAACGCCAGTTCGCGAAACAGTCTATCCACGCCACACGAATACGATCTTTCAAAATGGCTCACGCCCGGGAAACATACGATTACGATTCGAGTGGAAAATAACATGATCATCAACGTGGGGCCAAACTCTCACTCCGTAAGCGATCACACCCAGACTAACTGGAACGGGATCATCGGTCAGATAAAATTAAATGCAAGCGACTCGGCGTGGATCGATGACCTGCAAGTTTATCCGGATCTGAAGCACAAAACCGCGAAAGTAAAACTTACGGTAAAAAACCGGACCGGCAAATCGATTTCCGGTATCCTGCATCTACAGGCAGAGAGCTTTCATTCCCAACGTAAACACATTCCGGCAACTCAGGATTGCCCTTTGACAATTTTAAAAACGGAACAGACTATCACCATGGATTATCCCATGGGACAGGATGTGCTGCTATGGGACGAGTTTACGCCTCATTTATATCGTCTGACGGCAGAAATAGCGGGCGAGGATTTTAAGGACATCAAGACCGTAGAATTCGGGATGCGGGAATTTAGGACCGAGGGGACGCAGTTTACGATCAACGGTCGCAAAACGTTTTTACGGGGCACGCTGGAATGTGCGATCTTTCCCTTGACGGGATATCCGCCGACGGACGTGGACTCCTGGCTGCGGATTTTACGGATCGCCAAGGCGTACGGATTGAATCATCTTCGTTTTCATTCGTGGTGTCCGCCGGAAGCGGCGTTCGCGGCGGCGGATCGGGGGGGCGTGTATTTTCACATCGAATGCGCGTCCTGGGCGAATCAGGGGGCATCGCTGGGCGACGGCAAACCGGTCGATCAATATATCTATGACGAAGGGGATCGCATTCTGAAAGCGTACGGCAATCATCCCTCGTTTTGTATGCTGGCCTACGGCAACGAGCCGGCGGGACGAAACCAAAAAGCCTATTTGAGTAAACTCGTCAACTATTGGAAGGCGAAAGATAATCGTCGCCTCTATACGAGCGGGGCCGGCTGGCCGATTATTCCGGAAAACGAATATAACTCGACGCCCGGTCCCCGCGGTCATCAGTGGGGCTCGGGATTGAAAAGCCGTTACAACGCCCGACCCTATGCGACGAATTATGATTATCGCGATTTCGTTAGTCAATATACCGTTCCGGTGGTATCGCATGAGATAGGCCAATGGTGTGTGTATCCGAATTTCAAAGAGATCGATAAGTACACCGGCGTGCTGCGGGCGCGCAACTTTGAAATCTTCCGGGATTCGCTGGCGGAGCATCACATGCTGGATCAGGCGCAGGAGTTCCTGATGGCTTCGGGCAAACTGCAGGCGTTTCTTTATAAGGAAGAAATCGAAGCGGCGCTGCGTACGCCCGGCTTCGGCGGTTTTCAACTTTTGGATCTGCATGATTTTCCCGGTCAGGGAACGGCCCTGGTGGGAATTCTGGATGCCTTCTGGGAAGAGAAAGGGTACATCCAGCCGGAAGAATTTCACCAGTTCTGCTGCGAGACGGCGCCGTTGGTACGGATGGAAACATGTATCTGGACTACAAATGAGACGTTCCAGGCGGATGTCGAAATGGCCCATTTTGGTTCGGCGCCCATTCGGAATGCATTACCCATGTGGACGCTGCAATATCCCGACGGTCGGCAAGCGGCAGCGGGGAATCTGGCGAAACAGGACATTCACATTGGCAACGGGATAACTTTAGGCGCCATTCGGTGCGAACTGAAACGAATCAAAGCGCCGACTCAATTGATTTTGACGGTTTCTTTGAAGGGCACTCCGTATCGCAATCATTGGAATATCTGGGTCTATTCGTCGGAGAAAAAGGTTATCCTGCCGGACTCGATTATCGTTACGGATTCCTTAAACCAGGAAACCCTTTCGGCATTGGACGCCGGTAAAAAAGTATTGTTCCTGCCGTCTCTGTCGGCGGTGAACAGCGACATTCCAGCCAGTTTTACGACGATCTTCTGGAATACCCAGTGGACACGTCGGCAACCGCCTCACACGCTGGGCATTCTCTGTAATCCCGCACATCCAGCCCTGGCGGAATTTCCCACCGAGTTTCACAGTGACTGGCAATGGTGGGACCTGGTGACGAAATCCCGACCTATGATTCTCGATGCCTTCGCACCGGATTTCCGACCCCTCGTACAGGTCATTGACGACTGGAACAGCAATCGCAAACTCGGTCTGATCTTCGAAGCGAAGGTCAGCAACGGCAAACTGTTGGTTTGCAGTATCGATCTGAAACGCAACCTCGAAACCCGTCCGGTGGCCAGGCAGATGCTGCGCAGTCTGGCGCGATATATGGCCGGCGATGCATTTGAACCTAAGCATAAAATGGATATCAAACTCATTCAAGGTCTCTTGAAAACACCTTCGGTTTTTCAGTCGTTAGGCGCAAAAGTGATCTACACAGACAGTCAGGCCCGCGGGTATGAAGCGGAACTGGCCATTGACGATAATCCGGATACGTTCTGGCATACCGCCTGGGCGCCCGGGGCGCCCGATTATCCGCATGAACTCCAGATCGATCTGCAGCGGGACGTGGAAATAGAGGGATTCCAATATCTACCCCGACAGGACATGCAAAACGGCTGGATCTCGGACTATGAAATGTACATCAGTACCCGCACTGACGATTGGGGACATCCGGTTTGTCGAGGAACGTTTGCCCAAACCAAACAGATGAAAAAGGTATGGCTATCCCCAGCCCGGAAAGGCCGCTATATACGCTTTGTAGCAACGAAAGGAATTCGGCAGCAGCGATTTGCGTCTCTGGCAGAATTAGATATACTATGCCCAGAACCCTAATCCGGCGCCGTCGATATGACACAGGCGGACCGGAACGGAAGGTTTATTGGTTGATCTGTAAGGGGGCGATTAAGGTGACCGTGGTTCCCTTGCCGAGTTGGGAATAAATTTGAAATTTGCCGCCCAGATGATCCAGTCGTTCGCGGATATTGAACAAGCCAAACCCTCTCACGCGGCGATCCGACGGGGTTATTTTCTCCAGGTCGAATCCGACGCCGTTATCGATCACGGAAATTTGAATATTGGCGTCGGCCCGTTCGACCCTGACTTTAATGCGTCGGGCCTGGGCGTGTTTGGCGACATTAAACAGCAGTTCCCGCACCGATTGAAACAGGAAGACGCGGACTTTACTGTCCAGGGGCTTAATCTGGCCGTCCTCTTCAAATACGGTTTCCAAGCGATGAAGTTTTTTGATTTCATCCAGGAGCCATTGCAACGCGGCTTCCAACCCTACGTCATACAGAATCGGCGGACTTAACTGAAACGTCAGATCCCGCGTATAAGTAATGGTTTTCTCAATCATGTCGGCAATTTCATGCAGGGGTTCGTGAAACTCCGTAGCGGCGGCTTGTTGACGCAAGGAGCCGAGTTTCATTTTGGATAAGGCCAGCGTCTGCCCGACGTTATCGTGCAGACTCGTAGCGATGTCGCGCCGCTGCCGCTCTTCGATGAGCGACAGCTCCGAAGCGAGAGATTGTAATTGCTCCTCATGAATTTGAATCTGTCGTTCGGCGCTCTTACGTTTGGTGATATCCGTTGCGATATGTATAATTTTTTCCAACCGCCCTTCTCGGTCCAGGACCGGGGTGCACGAAACCAGAAACGTTCCCTGCCGGGCCTCCATTTCCATCTCCACAGTCTCGTGATGACCGGAGGTTATCTTTTGTAGTAAGGGGCATGGCTGCAGTTTGCAGTCAGTATTATAAAATATGTCATAACATTTTTTCCCCTTCAATTCCTCCTGCGTCTTGCCGGTAAGGTTTAGGGTCGTCCGGTTCGCAAGCAATATGGTAAGGTTGGCATCTAAAATTAAGGTAGGGTGACCAATCGCCTGAAAAATATTTTCCCAGTCCTGTCGTACCCGTTGTATTTCCTGGGCCATTTTACGACGTTCCTGGATGTGATTCCATTCGCGCAACGCCCGCGCGGCAATGCGAGGCATCTCTTGAAACATTATTTCGGATTTAACCACATAATCTATGGCGCCGGCTTTGATAGCTTTGACCGCTGTCTGCTCGCTGCCGTGACAGGTCATAATTACGATGGGTACGCTGACTTCTTCGCGCATCGACGGCAGAAGATCAACTCCTTTACCGTCCGGTAAAACTAAATCGGCTATCACCAGGTCCGGCAAGGTTTCCTGCAGAAATTGATGGGCTTCCTGCAGAGTAGCCACGACGGTTATTAAAGGAGTTGGACTTTGACGATTTTCTTCAAAGGATCGTCGGATCAAATCTATGTGGGCTTCATCATCCTCGACTAACAGAATATGCAGCGATTCATCTTCCATTATTGGCTCTCCCTCTTTCGGATGAATCTTTAATATGAGTTCAGATAACTTAATTATGATGCATATTCCCAAATCCGTCAAGTGAAATTAAAAAAACGAACCAACGCACCTTACTTGGAATCGGCGTACTTCAGAAGGGGAAATATACCCTAACTCATTTATAGACAAATTCTTATCGCGGTTCTCAAGATGACAAACGTTCATTCTTCACAAATAATCCAGGCTTTAAGCCCTTTCCTTTGGATGTGATAGGGAGTAATTTTCTGAACCTTATCCAGCCAGATTAGACTACCATAGCGGCAATCCAGTCGATCCTGCCAGAACTCCTCCGGGGCCAGGATTTCCCCGTTATAGTTGTTCCGGATTTGTTCTATCTGACGGGGTGTCAGCTTCTGGAAAAATAGTACCTTCTCGACAAGGGCCTGAGCACGAACCGGGCCGCTCGATTCCTTTAACCGGATGATTTCTCCTGGCTCGATGCCCCTAAACGGCGGACAGGCGATCCGGGTCAGGCGGCACTCCAGGGTTTTACGCCCATCCAGGATTAAATTCAGATACCTACGTTTCAGAATCGCTATATGCGAACGCAATGAACATTCTCCCGGGCAGGGATTCGGGTTCCAAGACATAGCTGGTATTTTACACTCGGGCTTGAAAAATAGGTAAACTTTTTTAATATTTGATTTACAATAACTTATATATCCTGGGATTTAATGGATTCGACGATTGAAATATCAGGTGTTTTGGGGGCATACATAGAATGCTAATTTCATGCAAATACTTGTCAAAAATAAAGTAACGTAAAGTATGCACTCAAATTATCCGATAAGGATGAAAGCGAAATACCGGAGGTAAATCCGCGCAAACGCGATGGACTTTTGACGAAAAATAAATAACAGATATACTAAAACTTACAAAACAGCCGAATATCATCTCTCCCATGGAGGTAAAAAGCGGCAAAATAGAATGTACGACTTTGTAAGATTGATTATGCCCCAAACTAAAAAACGAAATCAGCCATCGGGAAATCAGAGGTTCCGGCGGACCTCCCTGCGACCTTTTCGGACCATTCCGGCCCATGTGTTGTTGTTTTCCTTCTCGCTCTTTGTCAGCTTTTTACTCTACGACAACATGAAGTTCAGCGAATGGTGGTTCCCGGAACTGTTTCTCCGTTGGCTTTTGATCACCCTGGTGGTGAAACTTATTGTGTTCGGTCTGCTGCATCAATTTCAAGGCTGGGGGCGTTATGTGAGCGTGCTGGACCTGTTTACGATTATGAGGGGCGCTTTCATC
>CAZNQT010000076.1:0-12645 GCA_964574885.1 uncultured Pirellulales bacterium | reverse complement strand
TCCGGATCGTGATAATTTCGGAAAATGTTATACATTGTCATCGCATTTTCTACCGAGATCTCGGGGTGGATCTCCGACGTGGAGCCGGTCAAGACCTTCTGGCCGTCACAATCTTCCAACACCTGCCAGCAGGCCGCGGCGATTTCTTCCTTCGTCCCGTGGGCCAATAAAACCTGGCAATCCACCGGGCTGCCTAACGCCGTGGCGGGATACTTCTCGCGCAGTTTTTTTACTTCCATCGTCGCCATCGTCTCGCAGGGCTCGATGAGATCCGCTCCGAACGAGATAATGTCGTCCAGAATGAGCCACTTGTTGCCGTCCGAGTGAAACATGACCTTGTACCCGCAGGATTTCAAGGCATCGATGATCTTACGGATATTGGGGTACTTCACTTCCCGGATGAAGTCCGGACTGAACATCAGGCCCGCATTGTGGGCGGTCTCCGCGGAAAGCATCGCTAACGGACACCACTCGACCAACTCCGACAGGGCCTCTATGCGGGCCACCTCGTAGTCGCCCAGGGCACGGTACAACTCCATAAATACGTCCGGATAATCCTGATACGTATAAATGGACATCTCAAACCCATAGCGATTGTCCAGTGTGTACATCCCCGGCAAACTCTCGGGGGGAAGCATAATCGTATCTTCCAGCTTGTTGGCGATTCTCAGATATAACTCTTTAACTTCCTCGAACGTTTGGCAATGTTCTCCCAAAAGCTCCACGTGTTCCAGGGCCTGCCAGCAGACCTCGCCTCTTTCAATGGCTCGGTGGATCCGGTCCACGTCTTTTTTCATTACATCACGGGTTTGCGGAACCGTTTTATTCGGTCGGTCGATAATTTCCCGCGTCCACCACATCTGTCGATACGTAAAACCGTCCTCATCTTCGTAGGTCTGAGTTCCCAGGTCGCTCGGTATGCAAAAATGCCTTACCACGTCCAAGACCTTGCTGACGGCTTTACAGGTCAGGTCTTCGGCGTTACGCGGCGTGACTTTATCGTCGGTGAGGTATTCTATTAAATCGACGTTATGGATAATGTCATAGACGGCAAGCCGATCCACGGCCTCTCCATTTATGGTTCGAAGGGCTCTTTCCCGTGAGGTGAGGGTGTCCATGAAAAACTCCTTTACTTGTCGCCGGTTTGTTTCGTCTAACCGCGTTTTAGGCAAACAAACTAAGTAGAGTTCTTTACCCAATTTATAAACGGCGGAGTAAAAATTGTGGATTAGTATAGTGAAAGCAAACCATGATTACTTGGACTATTTTGACATAACTATTGGAAAATTTTGTCCTTCACTCACTATTTAATTTTCCTCAGCCTGTTCGCTTTTTGGTTGGATTCACAAATTAAGGCATTTCCGTACTAATTCCGTCGCGCGGCAGGCATCGGCCGTTCGGATGACCTCCGTGAAGGCGTCGGTTCCCAAGCGTTCTACTGCCTTCCAGAACGCCTCGAGCCATTTTTTACTTTGCCTGACGGCGGCCACCCCATCCTCCCGAAAGGGAAATATATCGAGCGTTAACCATCCCTCGTATCCGACGCGCTTGAGCCAATAGACCAACTCCAGATACTCGACGAGATGCAGGGCGCCCACCATCATATCATCGTCCCAACTTCGATAGTTATCATTTAAATGCAAATAATCCAACTTGCCGTACCGGCTCAATCGTACGGCGCTTTCCGCCACATTTTCCCCGCCCTGGAAGGCATGCCCCCAATCCAAAAGAACACCCACCGTATCCAGATCCTGTAAAAGCAACAGCACCGTTCCGACATGATCCACAAAGCAATGTTTCCGCGGTTCTTTGGGTTTGTATTCGACCAGAATTTGTACGTTTAGGGCATGCTCGGCGCATTCGGCCAAGCCGTCACGCAACCATTTCCAGGTCTCGATGAAGTCTGCCTGAAAACTGTAGTCATACCCATCCTGTCCCGGCCACACATTGATGTAAGGACATGCCAACGCTGCCGACCAGTCCAGAACCTTTTTAATTTCGTCCACCGCCTCCCGGCGCGTTTTCGCTTCCGGCGCCGCCAGGGATCCCCTGCCCCATTTGGCCTGAGTCCAGAGATCGGGGGTCAGCAAACAGATTTCCAGGTCTCGATCCCGGAACATCTTTCCCACCTCAAAGATGTTGTCGTCGTTCACGTGCCAGTTTCCCACCAGTTCGACGCCATCCAGACCCTCCACTTGTTTGGCCATATCCAGCCACTCATTCATGTCGGCGCCCCCGCCGCCGTAGCCGCTCAGACAATAGCGATCCGCACAACCGCTAAACGGCGGCATCGTGGTTCCGAATTTATGATTTGCCAACATTGTTAAACCTCCGAAATCTACACCTCCACGTAGCGAATGTTCATAAGCTTCGCGGCCCTCTGTAGTTGTTGCGTCAGATCCCCATACGCCAGAATTGCATGGTGAGTAACTCCCTCGCGGCACAGGGACTCCAGATATTCGTTAATGGGCTGCTTGACCTGTACCATAAATTGTTGCCCGTAGAAGGGTCGGCAGGGAACATCCAGGGCCTCGCCGCCGGTGAGCAGCATTTTCCAGCCGTCTCTATCGTTAATCAAGCTGGCTATCGTCACCCGACCCGGTTTGCCCATGTACCGGAACGATGCGCCCTGGCCTTGAAAGCCCCATTTCTCGCCCGTCGGCGTGATCCGCACGTCCTTGGGCCCTTTGGCTAAGCGAGGATTTCCCGCTCCATGATGGACCAGCAGCATCGCATTCTCCCTGGCGTCATACATGCCCCATTCTAAAAAACTGGGAATCTCCCCCGTCAAAAAGTAAATCAAACACATACATGTTAAATTACCAATGTCGCCTTCGCACGTTACCATGACCCCCTTATCTTCTAAACGCGTGGCCGCATAGCACGGGGTGGTGCCCGTCTCCACGTGGATCAAATGTTGACAGAGATGACAAAGACCCGACAGGTTGTATTTTTGGGCTAACCGTTCCATCGCCAAACCCAGTTGGCAGGCATTTTTCACGTCCTGTTTCCCAGTGCCCTCGAGAGAATACTGGCTCGATACCTCTTCGGCGACCTGGCTGGTTTCCGGATCGGGAACCTCACGCCACAGCGATATCAATTCAGCTAATTCAATATAAAATACATTGGGGCCTATCGCCGATTTCAGCTTGGTCTTGTCCAGTTCGAGATCGTACATACCCTGAAACGTATGTCCGACAATCCCGATATTGGCGTAACGCATTTGCTTAACCGCCGACACCGCCCGGGCGTACTCCGCCACCTTGTCATAAATGCTCGGATCGTCCAGGGCGCTGACGATAATTTCAAACGGCTGTCCCATCTTCCGAAAGGCGCCCGTTAATTGCACCAGTCCCACCAGACCGAACGAATGATGAATTGCATCCTGGTAATTCAGGTCCAGGGGAACGTGGTTGTGGGGCTGCGTCAATAGCACCAGGATCGGAACCTGCCGTATGTACTCCATCGTTTGAACCGGCATATAGTCCGGAAAATACGTCCCCTCGCAGATCACCAGCAGGTCGATATTCTCCTGCTGAAAACGTTTGCCGGCCTCTTCGGTCTTTTCCAAGGTATCGGCCAGACCCGACCAGACCACGTCCACTTTTTGATTCAAACCGTCGGCCAACTGCTTCATTTCCTGCTCTACGGTTTTATCCAGTCCGGGGTACATGCGCCAGTATTCGAAATACCCGCCCGTTAGTAAACCGATTTTTATTCTGTTGTTCATCGTTATGCTCCTCGTATGGTCGTGAAATTTTTTATTTTGCTGTTCGTTAGTGGGTTCCCAATGGATCAAGTGTTTTCCTCTAGGCGCCATAGGATACCAGTTGATGTGCCGTTTGCACAATGTCCTCCACTTGCGGCAGGTAATACTTCTCCAGCGTCGGGGCAAAGGGAACCGGGGTATTGGCCGCGGCAACTCGCGTAATAGGGGCGAGCAGCATCTCCGCCGCTTCCTCCGCCAACGTCGCCGCAATCTCCGCGCCGATCCCGGATCGCCTGGGACTTTCCTCCACGATCGCCACTCGTCCTGTTTTGCCTACGGACTCCTTCACCGTCCGCCAATCGAAAGGAACCAGGCTGCGAGGATCGATTACCTCCGCGCTGATTCCTTCTTGAGCCAATACCTCGGCTGCGGTAATACAACGGTGCATCATGAGTAAGGCGCCCACCAGCGTCACGTCCGTCCCTTCCCGCCGAACGAGGGCCCGGCCTAGGGGAATCGTGTAATCGTCTTCCGGAATATCGCTGGACGCATCGAAACTGCCGCTTTCCGCCCGTGCGCCTTGGGAGCCGTAAAGCAGCTTATGTTCGAGCATCATAACCGGATCGTCGCAACGCACCGCCGTCCGTAACAATCCCAACGCATCATAAGCCGTCGCCGGACAGGCGATTTTGATCCCCTGTAAGGGCAGAAAAAACGTTTCCATATTTTGGGAATGCTGCGCCCCCCGTCCGGTCACGCCGACGGGGACCCGTAATACCATGGGAACCGTTGCTTTGCCTCCCGACATGTAGCGAAATTTGGCTATGTTATTACATACCTGGTCCATGGCGCAAAATAGAAAATCCCCATATTGCACGTCCGCGATCGGATGCATTCCCATCAATGCCGCACCGCAAGCCACCCCAAAGATGCCCGCCTCCGCGATCGGAGTATTGAGCATCCGATCCCCGAATTCGCTCTCCAGGCCCAGCGTCACCGTAAACGCTCCGCCCCAGCCCCCGGGGATCGCAATATCCTCTCCGATGCAAAACACCCTTTCGTCTCGGGCCATCTCCTGCCGGATTCCTTCGCGCAGCGCTTCGGCTATACTCAGTCGTTTCATGGTTCTTCCGCTTACTCTCTTTCGCTAGTTCCTGTTGCGGAAAATGTGGCACACCCGCCCTCGGGTGTGTGAGGGACCAAAACGCTCAGCCGAGGGCGACTGAGCCACATGATTTTACAACTCCAATTGTTCATTACGCTTTCCGCAACGGGAACTAGGTATCTACAAACATATCCGCCAGGGCATCTTCCGGCGCCGGCGCGGGCGCCGACATCGCTTCTTCCACCGCCTCCTCGATTTCCTGATCTACTCCTGCGTCAATCTGGTCCAGAGCGTCTTCCGTAACGATTTTCTCCGAGATCAAAATCCTGCGAAAACGCCCTATGGGTTCGTTGGCCAGAGCCTGCTTTTTTTCCTCCGCCGGCTGATACAATGCCGGATCGCGACGGGAATGACCCGTGATCCGGTAGGTCTTCAATTCTAACAGGGTCGGCCCTTCGCCGTGCCGCGCTCGTGCCGCCGCTTCCCTGGCAGCTTCATAAACCTTTAAAGGATCGTTGCCGTCCTGCGTAAATCCGGGAATTCGATACATACCGGCTCGTTCGGAGATCGTTTCCGTGCGCACCACCATCTCTACCGGCGTGGAGGCGCCGTACAGATTGTTCTCCACGACAAAAACTACCGGAAGTTGCCACAGGGCCGCCATATTCACGGACTCATGAAATATACCCTCATTGGTCGCTCCGTCTCCCATAAAGGCAACCGCCACGCGCGATTCCCCGCGCATCTTAAAGGCCAACGCCGCTCCCGTCGCCACAGGCAAATTACCGCCCACGATGGCAATGGCGGGTATCATTCCTTTGGCCAAATCTCCGATGTGCATCGATCCCCCTTTGCCTTTGCAACAGCCGGTGATTTTACCGAACAGTTCTCCCATCAATTCCTTAAAACTCAATCCCCTGGCCAAGGCGTGGCCGTGCGGGCGATGCGTGGAGGCGATCACGTCCTCCGCTTTCAAGGCAGCGCATACTCCCACCGCGCACGCCTCCTGACCTTGATATTGGTGAATCGTTCCGGGCATGATGCCCTCTAAGAACAGGTATTTCACTCGCTCCTCGAAATGGCGGATCCGTACCATCTCGCGATACATCCGTATTAAAAATTCCGGCGAATACCTCGTCAGACTCATAGGTTCTCCATGGTCTCTTTCAGACGCGCCATAAATTCGGCCCCTTGCCGACCGTTGATAAAACGATGATCCACCGACAACACTGCCGACGTTTGGGGTTCCGTTCGCAGTTGCCGGTTCTCACCCAAGGATACCTCCTCCTCGATTCGACCGACGGTCAGAATGCCGCTTTGCCCCGGCGGGATGATGGCCGTAAACGACCGGATCGGATACATCCCCAGGTTGCTGAACGTAAACGTCGCACCGCTTAATTCCTCCAGCGTAAACGTGCCGCCCGACGCCTTCTCGGAAAATTGCCGCACGGCTTCTTCGAGTTCCCCTAAGCTTTTCCGGTCGGTATGAGATAGTACCGGTATATACAAATCTTCAGCCGAACTTATCGCGACCCCGATGTGGACCTCTTCCGTAACGATAAGTTCGCTATCCGATAACCGGCATCGAAACCGGGGAAAATCTTTCATGACGCGTGAGAGGGCGTGGATAAAAACGGCATCATATGACAGATTCTGGCCGTGTTCGTTTAGAAACCGTTGACGCAATTGGATGGCGGCGGACATATTGATTTGCCCAAATAATTGTATGGGAACGATCTCCTGCCAGCTCTGCGTGATAGTTTGTGCGACCCCGACTTGGTTCTTCGTAAGAGTAAGCCGCTGGGGTGTGCCGGCTTTTTCTTTATCATCACCGTTCGCCGTTGCTTTTTCCCGGGCCTCCAGAACGTCCGTTCGCGTAATCTGGCCGCCCGGACCGCTACCCACCACTTCGGACAATTCGATTCCCATACGCTGGGCTAAATTCCGTATCATCGGCGATGCCTTGGATGGGCCGGACCGTCCAGACGGGGGCGGGGGAACGGATTTCGCCGACTCAGGATCGAGTTTCTCCAAGGCAGCATCCGAAACGGTTTCACCATTCTTACCGATATAGGCAATTACCTCGCCGATGGTAACAGTGCTGCCGGCGGGAACGATTTGCCGTAAGAGGATTCCTTCGGCCGCGGACTCCAACTCGCTGGTCGCCTTATCGGTTTCCACCTCGCAAAGAGATTCGCCCCGCTTAACACATTCGCCTTCCTCTTTGAGCCAGGTTAAGAGGGTGACTTCCTTCACGGCGGTTCCTAAATCCGGCATTTTTATCGCTTTGGCCATTGGCTGCTCCCGGCTCTGCCCTACTCCGCAAACGTTATCGGTTTGGGCTGATACTCGGGTGCGGCGCGCAGCCACGGAGATTTCGGCCTCTCTACATAGCCCCATTTCTCCAGCGCCCCCCGCAATGCTTTGTTCTTGGGATTCTTCGCCGCCTCCAGCAAGGGCACGCCTTCCATCACTGCCGCTATCGCCTGTTGCCAGGACTGCGCCCCCGCCGTATAGCCGTCCGGATGACCCAGCATACCCCCGCCCGCCGGAATCACTATATCGGGACCATATTCTCCGATTAGCACTTCGGCCTGACCCGGATATACTCCCGCACACGGCATCGGAAAGGTCCGTTTGATATGTCCCCACGGCGCCAGTTTCACAAACGAGGTCCGCAGGCCTTCTTCCATCGAGACCATCGGGATCGACGACCACAGCGTCGGCGTCAACATCATATCCGCGCCGCAAAGACGACACAGCTTGGCCAATACCGGCCATGAAATCTGCTTCATCATCGCGATCATATGCGATCCGTGCAGCATCACCGGAACCTGGATATCCGGATGCGACGTGAGCTCTCTCAGAGAGGCCAATCCCGCCGAATAGGCCACCAATAAACCGTTCGCTCCCAACTCAATGGCTCGACGCGCCTTGTCCAGCATCTTCGCGGGGGCGTCCGTTATACTACACAGATAGATCATTTCCTTGCCGGTTTTATCGGCGGCCCGTTGGATCACGTCCATCACCTTCGGCAGCCGCTGCTCCATCGTATTGTTATAGGCGTCGCTGAGCATCTCGTCGTCCTTGCACATGTCCGCTCCCCCCGCCGCCGTCAAACGAACCTGATTCGCCGTCTGATCCGGCGTCATTCCCATTTTGGGTTTGATGATATGCAGCGACAGCGGCCGCTCCTTCACACCGGTCAGCTTGCGGATCCCCTCCACGCCGTACTTCGGACCCTGAAATTTCTTCAACAACGCCTTCCCGACAAAAAGATCGGTGAGCATGATATTCTTGGAATAGGCGAAACAATTCCCCGCAATGGCCAGCAGCATCATCGGTACGTTGTCCCCCCACGCCTGGATCGGAAACGCCAACTGAATGACCGCCGATTTCGTGTAGCGATCCTCGCAGGGAATTTCGTGATATCCCACCATCTTGCTGGACAGGGCCTGACGCACCGCCTCCGTATCTTCTTCCACTTTCTCCCAGGTTCCCGTGGACCCCTCCAATCCCATCGATTGAACCAGCGCCAAATGGTCCAGGAACGCTTCCCCCTCCAGGCGATCCTTGAGGTAGTATGAAGCAATCACATGATGATCCAGGTCGATGCCGTCAAGCATTTGGTGAAATATTTCCGAGTCGTAATATCGCTTCACGTTGATTTCCTTTCTGATCAGACCGTAATTACTCTTTTCCACTTCTAAGTAGAAACGCCTATTGTTTCATAGTATCAACAGTCTGGGTCGCATACTTCTATCTAAGCCGCGCACGTCAGTAAGCGGTTTCTAATCTCCTGAATCTGTCAGGTGCGCCGCCGTTATTCGTCATTCGTTTTTCGTCATTGTTTCGTCATTCGAATTTCGTCATTCGTCATTCAAAATCATCAGGAACTCCTTTTGCCGTTTTCCCTTTCCTGGATTCGTAGGAGGTCTTCCGAAAATTGATTGAAACTGTCCGCCTTCGCGTAGATATTGCGTGATCGCGCGATCAGTAAATAGAGAGCGTCAATCAAACATAACTGGGCGAGTAAGGAAGATAACGCCGCCGTCTTGACCCGGTTTTCAGGAAATGCCGTGCATAAAAATATCTCGCTGGCCTTGTGCAAAGGCGACTGGAGATAGTTGGATATCCCAATCGGAACGGCCCCATTCCGCGAAGCCAGTTTCAACGCCTCGACCGTAATCTTGGTACGCCCCGAATGGGAAAATCCCAGCGCAATTTCCGACTTCTTCATACGCAACGCCTGCACCAGGATCTCCTGCGAATCACAATAGGCTTCCGCCTGCGTATCCACCAGGGAAAACCGCAGCGCCGCCTCCCGCGCTACGTGACCGCTGCTCCCGATCCCGAAACATACCACCCGCGGGGACTTCGCGATGGCCTGCGCCGCTCGGATCAAGTCGCTACGATCCTGGATCTTCAGCGTATCTTCTAAACTCTTGATATTGCCCCGAAACACTTTTTCGATGATCTCTTCCTCGTTATCGTCCGGGGTAATCGCCTGGTATATGGAGGAAATATTGCTGTTCGGCAATAATTCCTGTCCGATCTCCGTCTTAAGTTCCTTAAAATTGGTATAACCTAATCGCTTGGATAAGCGACTTACCGACGCCACGCTTACCTTATTGACATCCGCCAACTCCGAGATGGAGGTTAAAGCCGTCTTTCCCGGATTCTGACAGATATAGCGGGCGACTCGTCTTTCCGCCTCCGTAAGGTTTCTGGTAATGGATTTCACCTTTATTAAAACACCCGGCATAATACTACTTCCTAATTTAGCCGATTTCGGCCACTCGTTAAGCTAGGTACTATTAAAACCATTCTGCCCAAACTTATATAATTCACATACCTTATCGTTCTTAAATGCCTTTCTCGCATAAAGTTAGAATCAAACTCCACCGACAGATCGCATTCATATATTTTTATATATTTGTGAATCTCTCGTCCACCATTACCTTTTTAAGGTAGCCGTACAGCATAAGTTATTTATTAACAAGATATTACATACTTCTATGCAAATGTAAAATCCCTCATTTCTTAACATCACCGTGTTTTATATTGCAAATCAAAATTGTCCCTTAAAAATTTTACAAATTTCGTAAATTTTATTGTAAACCTCTTTACATTAATTTGTCAAGGGTGTATAATGAATTTATGGAGAAATTTTAATGCTCTTTGGAAATTGACATATAAGAACCATTTGAAAATATGATGATTCAACCTTTAGCTTATATAACAAAAGTCAAGATTATCCAATGATATTAACAAAATATTCCAAGATTAAATCGAGAATTGCTGGTAATATATTTTTATGAATGGATTGAAATTCGATGTTGTGCGTTTTATACGTCAAACGCATGGGCTGGGCATAATTATTTATTTCAAAAATATCAACAGATAAAACCGGTAAAATGATTACGTTAATATTTAGGCGTGCCGGGAGGTCATGGATGAACAATGCAAAGAAAAAGGGATTTACCCTGATAGAATTGCTGATCGTGATAGCCATCATCGCGGTTTTGTTAACCATTCTGGTACCGGCCCTACAGCAGGCCAAGAAACAGGCGAAAAACACCCTCTGCGCCACCAACATGAATTCCTGGGGTAAAGCCGTTCAGATGTATGCGGCGGAGATGCGGGGATATTTTCCGCATGACGGCAGAGATCCATCGGGAAATGAGGAGGACAACAGCCTCGATTTTGACTGGGTGTCCCGGACGATGCGAGAAAACTTTTTTCCGCGTTACCTGTTCAGGCTGGATAAAAAAGCCAAAGAGGATCGCAACAACGTGCTGTTCTGTCCGACGGACAGGTATCATCGGGAACATCATAAAGAAAATTTTCAGCAATGTGTAGATCTTGGTCTGGTCGGGTATAAGGTTCTGTTTGGCAACGATAAAGATTTGCTCATCGTGGACAATGGACCGAGTACGTATGGAGGCGCCGATTACCCCCAGTGCCCCAACGCCCTGGAATGGGTAACGCGCAAGAAACTGGGCGGCATGTACCATGGCGCCCCCATTCTGCAAGACAATATCCAGAGCCAAGGTCGCCGATGGACATCCACCTCCTACGGCGGGTGTCCCTTGAGCAGTCATGCCGATCCCCGAAACAATGATGTTCCCGAGGGCGGTTTTTTTCTTTTCGAGGACGGTCGTGTGAACTGGTACCACGGTATCGACGACGGCGTGAGAAACTTCGGCGAGATCGGCATCAGCGGTATTCAACGGGGCTGGAATATGTACTTCGCCCTGCCCGATGTGCGGTGACATACGGTAAGGACACAACGGCAAGGGAAAAAAGGAGAAAAGCAAAGGCCGGAAGAAATGGCAAAGGATTATGATTCAATCGATTCGACGTAGATTCGATTCCCCTTACAGGAATTCCCAGAGCTCTAGTCCGATAAATGCCGTGCCATGGTGGGTTTAGCGAGGGAAGGGAAATAACAAAAGGATAGAAATGGATTGATGTCAAAGGCAGGATTTGTTAAAGTATAATCGTAAGAACGAAGGAGATTCCATGTTATCATTAGGGCAGTGCAAACGCGCATAGCGTGTGGAAATAACGCCCATGGGTTCTGCTCCATTCGTAGAAAGAATGGAGTACGTATATAGAGAAAGGAGGAAGATGCCTATGGCAAAAAGCGGAGGTTAAGGGAAGGCGATTGAGGCACGGGATGTTTTAATGGACGTCCTAAAACATGCGTGTTTTTCTTTGGCGAATATAACCAAAGTCTTCAATCGCGAATCAAACGTTTTTTTTCAAAGGAGAAACATAATGAGGAAATTGGTAATGGTATTTTTAGTAATGTTTCTAAGCGGCAGCGCCTTTGCTCATACCTGGTGGGACGGCGCCGTAAGCGACCGCTGGGACGATCCGGCCAACTGGAACGGTGGATTACCCGTAGCTGACGGGAGCGGAGCTGCCGCCCTGGTGGACAATTCAGCTACCAATCCCAATATCCTGATCGACGCGGCCACTGCCGCTGTTGCGAACCGGTTTTACGTGGGAGATGGGGTTGGCGATTCCCGCCTCTATACGTTGACGATGACGGGCGGATCGCTGACTTGCACTACGGGCGCCGCCCAGATTATCATCGGCAACTGGGACATCTCACAAGCCCAATTTAACCTGTCCGGCGGCGTCGTCACGACAAGTGATATAATTTTGGGCAACGATCCTGCGGGTAACCCAACGGATGGCCCTTCGGGTTGGATGACGATGGACGATGGAGAGGTGTACTTCGACCACTACTTCAGTCTCGGCGCCTACCCTAATACCTACGGCGAATTGAACATGAACGGCGGTAAGATCACCTACACGGGCAACGGCACCTATGGTATGTTTGTCGGCGATGGAGGGAAAGCTAGTAAGCTGAACATGACCGGAGGTGAAATCGACCTCGGTGTTGGCAGCTTATACTGCCCCTGGGACACCGATGCGCAACCGGAAATCCATCTGGACGGCGGCGTCATTCGTGCGGCCGATCTATTTATGGCCGGTCCCAACAATGACCGGCTGCCCGGCTCACTCGACATCACGGGCGGCATGTTGGTGCTCGGCGGTGAATGGGATGAAACGCATGAGTTCGTTGTCAACGGTTACATGACGGGCTACGGCGATCCGAGCAACCTGCGATTTAACTACGACGGCGTGGTGACCGAGATCACCGCCGTTCCCGAACCGGCTACTTTAATGCTGATAGGTTTGGGCGGATTAGGATTGCTGCGTAAAAGGAAACGTTAATAAGATGTATGTTTTTTCGGGTTCAGGTCCGATCCTCGGATCGGGCCTGTGCCCTTGCTACTAAAAAAAGTTGATTTTA
>CAZNQT010000075.1:0-12747 GCA_964574885.1 uncultured Pirellulales bacterium | reverse complement strand
TCCAAGTGGTGGTGACGCGCCAGCTTGGCGAAACTACCGAAGTGGTTCTCAAGCGTCGGTCCATCCGGAAGCGAAAAGTCCCAAACCGTTGCCTTAACAGGAATTACCGCGGTTTCCCCACCTCGTGCCCGCACTTTGAATTGGCCGGAGTAGGCGCCGAAATTGGCTTTGTTTTGCAATTTTACATCTACCCAGATGGGTCGATTGTGGTGGGCCCAGAGATCGAAACCGCTGCCGCCGACGCGGGAACCGAGGACGTGATTACCGTACCAGCGGGGATCGCGGACGGGTTTGCCGGTGTAGGGATCCTGGAGGGGGACGAGGGCGTCGGGAATGAGACCGGGCGGCAGGGCGGCGCGGGGAGCAGAATAGCGGACGGGGATATTGATAGCGCGGTAAATACGGATATCGGAGGTCGGAATAGTTGCCCCTTCAGGTCCTACCAGCGGTGACATTTCGACTTCGATGCGCTGGAGGTTGGTTTGGCGGGCGGTAATAACGACCTGGAAGGATTCGACCTCGTTGCGGGCGGCGTAGATTTCCACGGACTTTGTGCCCTGGATTTCCTGCTGCGGTCGCACGCGTACGGTCGGGGGCAGGGCGGTCAATTCAATGTCCGCATCGACAGGTGAAATCAGCGTCCAAAATAGCAGCGGTACGAAACATAGCCGTTTCATAACATAGTCTCCTAAAATGGTTATAACTGTTTAGATATCTATCGTGATATTCTACAAGTTCGTCCAAATAAGGAAAGCCTCATTTCTGCGATAGTAATTTGCGTTTACCGCTTTACGGGCAAACTACCAACCCCAAGCTCACGGACTTACTTGGCGTTGCCACCCGATGCAACTAAAATATTTCGCGCCAAGGCGCAAAGACGCCAAGATAATAAAACCATGCTCAAGCATACTTGAGCATGCCACCCGACCATCGGAAGAGAAGATAGCGTATGGCGGATAGCGGATAGAATGATGTTGCTGGTTCCTCGTTTAAGAGTTGTATCCATCGGTTGACGCCGGGGGCTATAGGTTATTTGAAGTTAAAGCTACAAGAAAGTTCTTTATTGCCAGTGACATCGCGTTGTCACCGGTGCAAGCATTGAAATGGCGTTGTCAAGTGTTATCTCCGAATTAAATAGTAGAGTAACCACCGTATGAATAAGGCCCAGTGTGCGAATCCGTTATGCTTACCGAAATCCGAGATCGGCAGAAGGGAAAGTATTTTTCATGTGCCCAGAAACAACCGCAACGCACCTCGAAACTATCGGGAGTATGTACGTAGAAAGTGACACGGAGTATATAGCCGATGTTATATTGATGCGCAAGGGAGCAGATATTCGCATCGGCGCGGGGGCGTCGCTGACGCTCATAGCACGTGAT
Source organism: uncultured Pirellulales bacterium (assembly GCA_964574885.1). Lineage (GTDB taxonomy): Bacteria > Planctomycetota > Phycisphaerae > Sedimentisphaerales > SM23-30 > JAFGFX01. Next base: position 11,368 of record CAZNQT010000075.1, on the reverse strand, counting down.
AGCGTGCACATAGAACCGGGAGTCATAGTACGTTCGGTTGGCGGGGAAGACGATCAATCTGGAAATTCCAGTGGTTCAGCGGGAAATTTTCTTGTCTGCACAACCCATCTCGAATTTGAGCCGGACATGTAGCGATTCTTTTACGTTGCCTTAATGGGGGGAAAAGAAGGAAGGGGAGGGCTGTTTTGGCTGAACCTGGTTGAATCGGCAGAAAACAGAATCATAATTGAAAAGATATCCCCTTCGATTCTTATCGGAGGAGAAGTGGTAAATGGAAATAGCGGCGCTGATGGTGACTATAAAATAACCTTTTCCACTTGCTTCTCAGATGCCAAGAAAAGATTGACCGCCGAATTACCAGAACGTTTTCAGTAAGATGTTATAGGCAGCGTGCGTGCCGACGACGATGCCGTAGCCTCGCCAACTAAAGATGAGGGCGAGATAGATGCCACAGAGAGTACGAAAAATAAATTTTCCCCAGGCAAAGGGTTCCAAGGTAATTCCAATGCCGTTGGCATCGATGCCGAAATGATGATGGGCGGAGAACAGAATCGAAGATAGTAAAATAGCGACGATGATGGAGAGGTTCGGTTTTTGTTTACAGACGTTTTCCATGAAAATGATGATCAGGCCGATGAGGATTAAACGAAATATTAATTCTTCATAGATGCCGGCGCCAATGCTGGTGACCAGGTACGAGAAAAAGGAATTGGAGGCCGTCGAATCGGGTGCGAGGGCCTGCATGGCGGAAAATCGGCTGGCACCGAAGGCGGCACTGAATAGAATCAAAGGAATGGCTAACACGATAGATTCCAGCGCCATCCACCCAATACGAGAAGCGCGAATGGTCCATTCATGTCGGCTGGCGATGTGCCAGCAGAGCAGAATCAATACAATAACAAATCCCGGAAAGGCTGAGACCAGGCGGGGATCCAGCCCGCTCCAGCGTGCCAACTTGATCAGCCAGGTGAAGGTAACCACCCGGTCCTGCACGATGATATTTTGCACGTGGTATAGTGTCGTGTTGAACATGATGGTGCCGAATTCATAAATACCAATCAATGGCAGTAAAAACACCAGGGCATAGAGCGGTCGGCTGGTGGTTTCGAGATAGGACCCCGGGGCAAAGTTCAGATGTCGGCTGGGCAACGATGCCAGAGTGGATTTTGCGGTTTTTTTCGGCTTGGGTTTCGCTTTGGATTTGGCCATTGTGAAAACGCCGTTTTTCCTTACTATTCGGTAACTTCCTTGCTACACATTCCCTCGTAGGATACCATGTAACAATGCCTATAGCAAGAGGTTAGAGCGAGGCGATTTTATGAAGCAGATAGCGAGAGTGAATCGGGAGAAACGGATTTGAGCGGCACCGGTTGTGATCTAATGCAAATCTACGAGGCCTTATTGAATCATTACGGGCCGCAGGACTGGTGGCCAGGCGAGACGGATTTCGAGGTAATGGTCGGAGCGGTGCTGACTCAGAATACGAACTGGAAAAACGTCGAAAAAGCGATAGGCAACCTCAAGACCGCCGGACTACTCAGCCTGTCAGCGCTTCATGCGCTGCCGGAAAACCAATTGGCTGAATACATCCGTCCAGCGGGATATTTCAATATCAAATCCCGGCGATTGAAGAACCTGATTCGCTGGTTCGAGGACGAATACGCGGGCTCGTTGGATGCGCTTCGGGACTTATCTCTGGAACGGCTGCGAGAGGAGTTGTTATCGATTAATGGGATCGGAAGGGAAACCGCGGATTCGATTATCCTCTATGCGTTACATAAGCCCACCTTCGTAGTGGATACCTATACGTATCGGGTGCTCGTCCGCCATGGCTGTATCGATACCGAAAGCGATTACGAGCAGATTAAAGAGTTTTTCGAGAACCGTCTGCCGGAAGATGTGCATTTATTCAATGAATTTCACGCTCTGATCGTTCAGGTGGGTAAAAACCACTGCAAACGCCGCGCCCAATGCGCAAACTGCCCCCTCGAAAAATTCGCGCATTCCCTGGAAGAATAAAATCCGCCTTCACAGAAGCTAAAAAGAATCAAAACGAAGTTGGATTCAATACGGTTTATTGACCGCCCATCTGTCTGCGTCGATACCAGATGTAAAAAATGATAAGAGCTACCAGAGCGAGGAAGAGGACAACGTGATACCACTCCCAGATGCCTAAAATTGGTGCTAGTATATACGGGTTATCCATGTAAAGTTCTCCTTGTTCTAAAATTTTGCGACGCTCTCTACGACTACTCCTTATATTTCCATGCGAATTTCAGGTTCCCGGCGTATCGCCTATCTCCATTTCCGTTAGAAAGGTTATCGTAAATATACGGTTTCTGTCAATAAAAAATCCCGAAAAACCGGCTGATAACACGTTTTTTACCGAACTGACGAGAAAATTAGATTGTCCGAGAGTTCGGGATCGATATAATCAATAGTCCAGAAACTCGGGGGCGTGGTGTAACGGGAGCACGGCGCGGTCGCATCGCGCAAATAGGGGTTCGATTCCCCTCGCCTCCATTTGTAAGTGCTTTATATATCGCATTTTATGGTGATCTTGCCGCCTTGCTGATCCCTGTGTCCAATTTCGTATCAGAAAAACCGTTTAATGAGGGTAATGACCACAGGATAGAAATATAAGAGAAAGTGAGTGTAGGACCGAACAAAACATTTATTTTCACAAAAAAGGTGTATGAAACAGCGGAAATGGTGTTTTCACTGGGGGGGCTGCCAGCAGGCTATGGTACGTCAGCACTAAATAATGGAGTACCTCATGAAAACGAACAGCCCCAGCGAGACAGCCTTGCGAGTTGCAATGCGACGTGCCGCCCACCAGATTATGGATGCTCCCAGGGTATTCAACGATCCACTTGCTCTCCGGATAGTGGGCGTGGAGAACGAGTCGGCACAATGGTTAGATCCGAAGTGGTTGGAGCAGACTCCGTTTGCATGCCGGTTTCGGGCGTTTCTGGCCGCACGCAGTCGATACGCGGAAGACCAGATTCCTATTGCCATCAATCGGGGCGTTCGCCAATATGTGGTTCTGGGCGCCGGACTCGACACCTTCGCGTATCGAAATTCATACTCTGAGGATGTCTTGCATGTCTTTGAAGTGGACCATCCGATTACTCAGACTTGGAAACATAAGCGTCTTAAGGAAGCAGGCATCCCAATCCCCCGAACTCTCACTTTTTCTCCTATCGACTTCGAAAGCGAAACCCTTGAGGCAGGACTGCGACGAACGGGTTTCGATATGGATACAAGCACTTTTTTTTCATGGCTTGGGGTGACTCCTTATATAACGAGTAAGGCGGTTGCCGCCACGCTTCGATTCGTCGCCTCCATGCCGGTTGACAGCGGTATAGTATTCGACTACATCATTTCGCCATCACGACTACATCCCACCGCGCGCCGGGCCTATGATAGCCTGGCACATCATGTAGCGTTAATAGGGGAATCCTTTCAGAGTTTCTTCGATCCTTCCAGGCTCAAGGACAACCTAAGGGCAATGGGTTTTAGCCAGATCGAGGACTTAGGCCCCGAGGAATTGAATGACCTATACTTCCGGGAACGCACCAATGAATTGAAAGTCGGTGGACTGGCACATATAATGAATGCGAGGGTCTAAGCAACAAGCAAGAAAAACGGACGAGTTTTAAAAGGGGATAAGTTGGTGATCGCGAGGGCGGAAGCCAGCGGTTTTAAGGCGTTGGCCCGCGCTCAAATACTGCCGCGCGGTAAGTGCTGGACCGTGCCGGTACTGGCGAACGGGAAGATCTACGCCCGCAACGCTAAAGGGGATGTGGTTTGTGTGGAGGTGCAATAATAAAAGTTCACAGTCCACAGTCTTCAGTTCACAGCAAGAGAAGATATTGTAACCGCAGATGAACACCGATGGACGCTGATTAATATTTCTTGCCACAAAGGCGCTAAGTCTCAAAGAAATAATTCATTAGCTACAAAAGAGCTCAAATATCCACAAAACATACTGGCCATTTCGGCCTTGATTGCCTCTTTCTCTCGCAGTATAATCACATCCTCAAGGGGCGGTAATCTTTTTGAGTATAGAAATAAATGGTATGCAGTGCACATCTCGGCTGTATTTACTCTTTCGCTCCGTATTTGATGAGAATTTCCTCTACTTCCTTACGTTCCTTTTGTCTTTTGCTTGGTCCATCATCATGCCACGCCCTGGCCGAACGCAGCGGTGTCCAATCGTTCCAAACCTTTGCTGTGACGTCGGCTCCATGTGCAAGTAGTAATTCTACCAGTACCCTGTATCCGTGAAGCGAGGCAATATGTAAAGGAGTGCCGTGACCGGCGGATGCATTTACGTTGGCCCCATTTTCAAGCAATAGTTTTGCTACTTTTGGTTCGTTGGCTTCTGCTGCCAGGATTAATGCGGTCTGTTTGTATTCGTTTAAGGCATCTACATTCGCTCCGGTTGTTAAAAGAACACGTACAACTTCCAGATATCCTTGCTCTGCGGCCAAGTGGAGAGCCGTATTGCCTCCATACTTATTCCTCAGTGTATGGTCGGCATTATTTTCGAGTAGGATTTTTGTAACATTTGCATATCCGTAAACCGCCGATATATGCAGAGGCGCCTCAAGGGATCCATCTTGATAATTTACTTCGGCGCCATGAACTAGCAACTCATCTGCTGATTTTGTTTGCCCTTTTTCAGCCGCGTAATGAAGCGGCGTCCAACCTTGACGTGTACGGGCGTTAACATCGACACCACTTCTCAGGAGAAACTGCGCCGCTTTATGACCTCCATCGCCCGAGGCCCAATAGTGTAATGGTGTCCACCCATCAAAATCCCGGGCATTGGGATCGGATCCTGCCTTCACCAATATTCGAACACAATCTTCCTTGTCGGAAATTACTGCCCAGTGTAAAGGTGTTCGGCCGTACGCATCTTTGCTATTTACAGCTGTAGGCTTAACTAATAACAAGGTTTTCAATTTCGCAATATTCCCAAGTTTAACCATATTAAAAATAGTGAGATTTTTTTTGGCGGAAAAAACTGCTTCAGGCATTTTCCAAATTTTTATCGTTCTTCCAGAAATACTCCTTGTAGCCAGAAACCGACAGTCTGGCGATAGTGCCAGCCCATGTACCGGAGAACGACCAGTAATGAATGTATGTATCACTTTTCCCGTTTCAGCGTTACCTACATATACTTCACCTTTGGGTTCCGAAACAACAGCAACGAAATGTCCGTTATAACTTGCAGCAAATCTGATAATATGAGCTCCAATATCTGTTCCATCTACCTCACCGGCAGCTATTAAAACCTCTTGCAGGACGTCGAGGGGACTGCTGATGCGCCTACCGAATTTGCTTTGGCGAACAGGAAACCGACAGACTACTCTTCCCGAAGCAATGTCAAACGCATATAAGTATCCTAATGTCCCGGTCGCATAGACAATCCTCTCATCAGGGGAAATTTCTATACGGTTGAATGCGCAAGAACTCTCAGGTGATCTTTCCCAGATAGTGATACCTTTTCTGGGATTGACTACATGTATCCACCCCCCGCTTCCGTCGCACCCGAAGGAAACAACGTAATTTCCTTCCCGGGAGACAGAGACACCGCTTAATGTTAGATTACCCTCGATATTTCTATGGATAATCGGACGCACCCATGACACATTGCCTTTGGCCATGTCAATGAGACCCAGAGCGTAAACAGTCTTGTCAGTTAAAGTCGTGATTGAGTCTGCGACAACAGAATCAAACGCCAGAAGACAACCTTGGTACTTTCCATTCTGACTTCGCTGTAACTCATGAACGTACCACTCACTTCCAAGTTTCTCACGTTTGATGATTCTACCAGTATTCGGATCTTTGATTTCAAGAAAATGCACACGCCAGGGATCACCTGGACTATCCGCAGATTCAACTATCATTTCCTGATTGAAACAAGTTATGTCTAAATCCCTGCTGTTATCGTAGCGATTGGGGGGAGCGTTAAGATCATTCCAATTCCAGGCATAAAATGTGTTATTAGAGCGATGCCAGCCCACTAGAGTATTTCCGCGTGTCGCAAGTGTATCAATACTATCTGGGAGCTGAAGTTCTCGAAAAGGTAATCTTGTTTCCTTTGTTTCTGCTGAAAAGCAAATAGAAAACACAGAACCTACAAGAAGAAATATCCATCCAAAACGCATGAATCACATCCCCTTACGTTTAATTTTTCTCAACTCATACTATACGATGTTACTTTATTGGTATCCAGAATAAAGATAATTATAGCTATCGACCTGAGTAAACGCAAGGTCTATTCCACAAGAGGGGCAAGAGATGGGATAAGTTTGGGGCTATTATACAATCTGCGTTTATCAGCGTGTGTCTGTGGTTTCAAATTATGGTTGAAGCTGATGCCTTCGTGGATGCCCGCCTTCGCGGGCATGACATACAGGATCAGTCAATTTGAGACACAAAATTTTCCAGACCTGCTGGGATTCAGTTCTTCTTGCTCTTAAATAACAGAGAGGCTAAGAAGTATAGATCGTTCTTCCAGACCGGCCAGGTATGCCCGCCGGCATCGACATGCCAGGTATGAGCGACTTCCATCCGGTTCAGTTCTTCATGGAAGGATCGGTTTAAATTCATTAACCCATCCCGATTGCCGCAGGAAATCCATAGCAAACGCAGTTTGGCCTTGGTGGCCTTGGGATCAGGTATTAGTTCCCGAGCCGGTTTGGTATTGGGGGCCGACGAAAAACCCCCAATCCAGGCAAAGGTATCGAGATTTTTCAAGCCGAAATTCAACGACTGGCCTCCCCCCATCGAGAGTCCCGCCAAGGCGCGGTGCTCCCGGTCGGCATAGACCGAAAAATGTGATTCAATGTAGGGAATGATATCGTTGAGCAGATCTTTTTCAAATACAGCGTAGGCTTCGACATTGCCGGCATCGAAAATATTGGCCGGTCGTGGCTCAGCGCTGGCGCGGCCATTGGGCATAACGACAATCATGAGCGCAATTTTTTTATCATCATATAGGTTATCCAGGATTGTATCCGCTGCACCGGCTTTGGTCCAATTAGTCTCATCGCCGCCGATCCCATGCAACAAGTATAGGACCGGATATTTGGCGTCCTTAGAGTAGCCGGGCGGTGTGTAAACCACCATGTTTCGCTTGGCGCCGACGGTTTTGGAGGAATATTCAATCGTTTCCACTTTTCCGCATTTGATATTCTCCCGGCGGTCGTCGAAGCCTGCCGGGGCGCCCTTTGATGGCGTCGTCGTTTGCTGCGAGGCGGCGGCTTGCTTGTGGGCCTTCTCTGAGGCTGACGGCGTGAAAAGATACGAGGCGAACTCGTTCAGGTAGTTGCGCCAGTTGATCCAGGTGTGGCCGCCGGCTGTCTGTTTATATACGACGTTAAATCCATGTTTTTTAAAGAGTTCAACCGTAGCCTTTGTAGTACCTACGAGAAAATCCTCTCTGCCGGTCGCGAACCAGAGGAGTTGGAGGCCCTTTTTCAGTTCGGCGTCGTCCAGCTTTTTCCGGTTCAGTTCCTCCCAGGAGGGACCGGTGGATTGTTGCGGTCCGCGACGACCGAGGCTGAAAATACCCGAGCTGAAAACTCCCACGTAGGCGTAATCCTGCAGGTCAGGAATAGCGATATTTATCGTTTGGCCGCCCCCCATCGACAAACCAGCGATGGCACGGTTCTGCCGGTCCGTGTACACGCGGTAATGTTTTTCCACATAGGGTCGAATGTCGTTGCGGAAATCCTGGATGAAGGGATTCACGGGGGGGCGGGATCTGCCGAAGGTAAACGGACCCGTATGACCGGCCGGCATCACGACCACCATTGGTTTGGCCTTATTGGCGGCGATCAGGTTGTCCAGAATGAATCCCGCTCGACCGACGGTGGTCCAGGAATCGTCGCAATCGAACGCGCCGTGCAAGAGGTAAAACACCGGATATTTCCCATTTCCCGCTTCATAACCGGGCGGCGTATAAACGTGCATCCGTCGAAACCGCTGGAGCGACTGGGAGTAATACGTGATCTCGGCGACGGCGCCGTGGGGTACGTCTTTGGTATCCATGAAATCCGATCCAGGCACGTACACCAGACTCCAGGTGTTCATGTTGGATTCGCTGGTAGTGGGATTGCGGGGATCAATCACCGAGACGCCGTCCATGTTGAAGTTATACCGATACGCCCCCGGTTCGACCGGCCCCAGCGTTACTTCCCATACTCCCTCCTCGTTCTTGTTCATCTCAGCCCCTTGTCCATTTCCGGGGATGTCGCTGCCGCTGAGCCGTACGGCCTGGGCCTTCGGCGCCAGGATGCGAAATGTGATTTTACGGTCTGCGGACACTTCGGGCGAGGTCACCTGGGGCCCGCGCCTACCGAATCGCGGAGTTCGATCTGATTGCTGCGCCTCGACAATAGCACACAGAATCCATGCCGCCAGCACTACAACAATTGTTACGGACAAAGTTTTTCTGCATGTGTTCATGGTTTTCTCCTGCCAGATAGTACGTATGCGTATTAAATACGGAATGTAAATGTACTCGCCTGATCGGGTGAAATCAACCAGAAAATGAGTCGCGATAGGCTTAATCACGATCAGACAGCCCCGCCTCTTCCTATCAAGCAATCTCGGAAAGAAAAGGGTAGATAAAAGGATCGACAGGAATTCTACGGGAAGTTTTTTCGTGCTGCGCGGCGGCGGTCAATATCTTTGAGTATTCGCTTGCGAATCCGGATCGAGTGGGGGCAAACCTCCACGAGTTCGTCGTCCTGGATATACTCCAGCGATTCTTCCAGGCTCATCTTGCGGCAGGGCCTGATCCTGGCGGCGTCATCCCGACCCGCCGACCGGATATTGGTAAGCTGCTTGGTTCGGACGACATTGGCCGGTATATCTTTTTCTTTGCAATGTTCGCCCACGACCTGGCCCTCATAGACCTGATCGCCCGGGGCAACAAAAAAGATGCCCCGATCATAAAGGGAATCCAGGGCGTAGGCGGTGACCGTCCCGCTCTGGGTGGCAATGATAACACCGCTGAGTCGCTGGGGGATCGCCCCGCGCATCGGCTCATAGCGTTCGAAGGTGTGATGCATGACGGCTCGACCCTGGGTGGCGTTGAGCATCCTGCCATGCATGCCGAAAATTCCTCGCGAGGGGATCATGATCTCCATATGCACAAACCCGCTACTACCGCTTTTCGCATCCATTTTCATCAGTTCGCTACGTCTGTCGCCCAGCAGGCTCATCACAGCGTTTTGGCACTGGGCCGGGCAATCAATCGCCAGCCGCTCGATCGGCTCATGTTTCCGGCCGTCGATCTCTTTTATAATCACGTTGGGCTTGCCCACACAGAGCTCAAAGCCTTCCCGCCTCATGTTTTCCAACAGAATCCCCAGGTGCATCAGTCCTCTGCCGGAGACGATAAACTCTTCCGGCGTCGCTCCGGGTTCCACCCTTAGCGCGACGTTATGCTGGAGTTCTTTTTCCAGCCGGTCTTTAATTTTTCTGCTGGTCACTGATTTGCCGTCTTTGCCGGCCAACGGACCATCATTAACTCTGAAGGTAGTATGCACGGTGGGTTCATCTATCGCTACCGCCTCCAGAGAGCTGGGCCGATCCGGGCAGGCAATGGTATCGCCGATATCCACCGGATCCAATCCCGACACCGCACATATATCGCCGGCCTTTACGGTTTCTACCTGCCTTTTACCCAGTCCTTCAAATTCAAACAACTGCATAATATTTTGCTGGGTATGTATCCCCTGGCGGCCTATCACCGTTACCGTCTGGCCTCTACGCAGTTGCCCGGCAAACACTCTGCCGATGGCAATCCGTCCGACATAATCGGAGTATTCCAGTTGTGTCACCAGCATTTGCACGGGAGAATCCCCATAGATTTGCGGCGCCGGCACATAATTTACTATCGCCTCGAACACCAGCCGCATATTGTCATCGCTTCTTTTTGGACCTCTCGAAGCCCAACCCTCTTTGGCGGAGGCGTAAATGACCGGAAAATCCAAAGCGTCGTCATCGGCGTCCAGTTGCACCAGTAAATCGAACACCTCGTTGACCACATCGTCAGGCCGCGCGTCGGGCCGATCTACTTTGTTGACCACCACAACCGGCTTGAGCTTATGTGCCAATGCCTTGCTCAGCACGAACCGAGTTTGCGGCATCGGTCCTTCAAAGGCGTCCACCAGGAGCAGCACCCCATCGCTCATCTTCAAAACCCGCTCGACCTCACCGCCAAAATCGGCATGACCGGGCGTGTCGATAATATTGATTTTGTATTTTACCCCCTGGGCGGTGCTGTACGGAACCGCGCAATTCTTGCTGAGTATGGTGATGCCCCGTTCCCTCTCCAGCGGATTGGAATCCATGATCAAGCCGTGCTGACCGCCGGCCAGCTTGTCCAGTTCCTCATTACGAAACATACCTGACTGGTATAACAACTGATCTACCAGCGTCGTCTTGCCATGATCCACATGGGCGACAATAGCCACATTACGTATATTTTCTTCTGTCATAATTCATATCTGTAAGGGATCTCGAGATAGAAAGAAAACCGCAGTTTTTGTAATCTGCGGTTTTCTTTTGGTGCGTCTAATTGATTAATAGCGGCTTCGACCGCCGCGGCCGCCACCGTAACCGCCGCCGCCGCCACCTGTCGAGCGGGGTTTGGCTTCGTTCACTTTAAGAACTCGGCCACCACAGTCCTTTCCATCCAGGGCCCCGATCGCAGCTTGCGCTTCTTCGTCGGTGCTCATCTCGATGAACCCAAATCCTTTGCTTCGACCGGTGTCGCGATCACTGATGATTTGAGCACTTTCGACCGTGCCGTGATCGCTAAACATCGTTTCCAGGTCTGATTGAGACGTTTCGTAACTCAAGTTTCCGACATACACTTTTTTACCCATAACAAATTCTCCTGTTATTTTCGGGTAGGTGACCCATATTCAACTTTCCAGGTCACTGGGAAAGCGGCCGACAATTCAGCCATATAAAAATGGAAAGTTGAAGGAGAAATTTCGGTGGGAAGCAGAAAAGAAACTGTCTCAAACCTGATTTACACATTCATCAAACCAATCTCTATACCATACATTCTAGTGGTGTATCGGGTTTCTGTCCAGTGTAAAATTGTTTTTTTCCTGTTTTTCCGGAAATATATGATGATTTATACTTAAATTAGGTGTAAATACCTGTTGATAGGAAATGTAAGCTGCCGCTTTCAATGGATTTACGGACGTACGGTCCAAGGAGGCTGTGGCGTCTTTCAATCCGTTAAAAATCTTTAGTTGATTGTGTTTTCGATTACCTTGACGCCATCGACTACCTTGCAGATGTGGACGGCGAATTTATCGGCGTAGGT